>JAEZNF010000099.1 GCA_023441845.1 Bacillota bacterium
GTACAGCCCATTCCTTCCAATGATAAATCGACTGCTGCCTATCAAAACAGCATATCCAGATCCGCTATAGAGAGAATGGAGTTATCCGAAGTATTAAAAAAATACAAAAAGAAATTGGCATTGAAGGCAACAGCCTATGACCTATCGGTCAAGAGCTGTAATAAACGCCCAGGGCAGCGTGGGTACGGTATTACCAAATCAGGAGCACGTGCTACGGTCGGTCGGACCATTGCGGTAGACCCCACGGTTATACCTTTATACAGCAAGGTATATATTTCTTTTCCCGAGGCATACAAGCATATGAACGGAATATATTATGCAGAAGACACAGGCAGCCTGATAAAAGGCAATAAAATCGACGTATTTCTGGGCGAAGACAAACCCGGAGAAAAAACTATTAACAATCTTGCAAAGAAGTTTGGAATTCAGAATGTAGAAGTATACATATTTTAACAAAGGGATGGTTTACAGCAACTATCAATAGCAACTTTAAAGGGGCTAATACAAAACATCTCTTAACCACATTATATCCGTTATGGTTCAGAAAATCCCGGTATAGGATATAGCGGTTAAGCCACATTTTGTTTTAGCCCATCATTTGTAATATTACCAGCAGCTGTTCTGCTCAATCTCAAATTTTTTGTCTCTCATCATTAAATCCACAACGGCCTGCTTTGCATTTTTTCCGTTAAACAGAACCTCGAAAGCCTGAGTCGTTATAGGCATTTCAACATTTTTCTTTGCAGCCAGCTCATATGCTGCCTTTGTTGTAGTGACACCTTCTACAACCATCTTGACTTCATCAATTGCCTCTTTTACGGTTTTACCCTGACCTATAAGGATTCCTGCCCGCCTGTTTCTACTGTGCATGCTGGTACATGTAACAATAAGATCCCCTATTCCTGCCAGGCCGGAAAACGTTTGTATGTTCGCTCCCATTGATTCGCCAAGCCGGGATATTTCAGTTATACCGCGTGTCATAAGAGCAGCTTTTGTATTATCACCAAACCCCAGACCATCGGAAATTCCTGCACACATCGCAATTACATTTTTCAATGCACCGCCCAGTTCAACACCCGTAATATCAGGATTTGTATAAACCCTGAACTTTGGAGACATAAACATATCCTGTACATATTCGGCAGCAGCCTTGACCTCCGATGCAGCCACAATTGCAGTAGGTATGTCTTTCCCTACTTCTTCCGCATGGCTTGGACCCGACAGTGCAACAATGCTTGCATCGGGAATCTCTTCCTTCAATACCTCAGACAACCTCAGGCCTGTTTCGTCTTCAAGACCCTTGGAGCAAGATACGACAATAGCTCCCGGCTTTATGTACTTTGAAATATCTTTCGCATTCTTTCTGATTGTCTGCGACGGTATAACCATTACAACGGCCTCTGCTCCTCTTAAGGCTTCCTCAACATCTCCGGTGCATTGTACTCCATTAGGTACAACAACCCCGGGAAGCTTATGTAAATGTTCTCTTGTTTTATTTAGCATTTCAACTTCTTCATTAAAGCATGACCACATTTTTACCTGATGGCCATTCTTGGCAAGCAAAACCGAGAGAGCTGTTCCCCAACTTCCTGCACCTATTATAGCAATATTCCTTTTCATTAAAATTCCTCCAAACAGTATTTATTTCTCAAACAATTTTATATCAGTTTATCCATTTGCAATCTTTTTTGCGCCCAGTTTGGACTCGGTACCGCTACGTATTCTCAAAATGTTTGCACGGTGCCTTACAACAATCAGAAGTCCAAGTATTAAAGCCATAGCGACGTAGAGGCGGTTTTGACCCTCATGTATGAATGCGGCAACAGGCAAAAGAGCACCGCCTACAACCGAGCCCAGCGAAATATATCTCGTTATTATAACAATTATAACAAATATGCCTAAAAGGATTAATGCAACCTTCCAATCCCTAATAGCCACAACCGCAAATGTTGTCAAGACACCTTTGCCGCCCTTGAATTTAAAGTAAAGCGGCCAGTTATGCCCAATTATGGAAGCGACTCCCGCTACCATAAGTCCATCTCTGTCGTGGCAAATCAGGTATCCTATTATACATGCTATGACACCCTTCAATATATCCCCTAAAGTAACCAAAAGTGCTGCTGTCTTGCCCAAAGTCCTCAATGTGTTGGTAGCACCGGCATTACCGCTACCGTGTTTCCTCACATCAACACCGTAGAACTTCCCAATAATTAGTGAACTATTCGCACTCCCTAATAAATATCCCATTACACCGGATAAAATCAATTTAACAACAAGATCCATTTTCTCACCCCTGATCTTTTCCTCTTTCTCTCAATATGAACCTTATAGGCGTGCCTTCAAATCCGAAGCTCTTTCTAAGCTGGTTTTCAAGATACCTCTGATATGAGTAGTGCATCAACTCAATATCATTGATAAAAATAATAAACGTAGGCGGCTTAATACCGGCTTGAGTCATATAGTAGACTTTAAGCCTCTTTCCTTTATCTGACGGCGGCTGTACAATTGCCACAGATTCATTGACAAGGTCATTGAGCATACCTGTTGAAACCCTGAATGCTGCCTGGTTTGCCACATATTTGATAAGGTCAAAGAGCTTTCCCACCCTTTGTCCGGTTTTGGCAGAAATGAACAGTATCGGGGCATATG
>JAEZNF010000113.1 GCA_023441845.1 Bacillota bacterium
CCCTTTTCCGAGCCTACGCCTACGGTATATACTTTTAAGTTTTTATCATTTATACTCTTTAATGTATCCACACTGTTTTTCTCATGTTCTTCTCCGTCACTTAAAACGATAATCACCTTGTTGGAGCTCGAAGTACGTTCAAACGAATCGGATGCAAGCTTGATTGCCGCACCGATATTGGTCCCCCCTCCTCCAATCATATTGGTGTCAATGACATCCAGAAACATCCGGGCCAATTGGTAATCGTCAGTCAAAGGCATTTGAATATATGAACCTGATGAAAACGGTATAAAACCGATTCTGTCCCCTTTGAGGTTATCCAGGATACCTTCAATTATCTTTTTCGCCCTGCTGATCCTGTTGGGCTGTATGTCTTCAGCCAGCATGCTATTGGACGTATCAATCAAAACGTAAATATCCCTGCCCGTCTTTTTCACATCGGCATAGCCCTGGAATAACTGGGGACCTAACAAGGAAAAGGTCATAAAGCAAAAACCGGTAACCATAAGTACGATTCTTACCACCTTAAACCTCATCCTTACGGGCATTTTCAGCATTCCCATAATCTTTTCCTTTTTTCGGCAGGCCAGAATCATTACAACCAGAACCATTACCGGTATAAGAAGAAATATAATAAAATAGGGATGTTTAAATTCCAAACCACCTAATAGCATTAGCACCCTCCTGCAAATCATGGAATATGAATATAATAAAAGCGCTCCAGGAAAATACCTGCCAGTAACAATATCAGAGCTGCAATTATAAATATAAAAGCCAGTTCGTAATATTGCCTGAAGTTGTCCTGCTCAAATTTTGTCTTTTCCAATTGGTTTATCTTTGAGAAAATTTCCGAAAGAGCCTCCGAATCCCTGGCTCGGTTGTATTGCCCGCCCGTCGTTTCGGCAATTTTATTTAACAGCTCCTCGTTCAAATCTCCCTTGCCCTGCTGGTACACCGTTCCTCCAAATATGTCCTTTGCGGCATATTTGGGTGTATCGGTTCCTATACCAATTGTATAGATCCTTACCCCCATCTCTTTGGAAAGTTCGGCCGCAGTATCCGGGTTTATCGATCCGGCATTGTTATCCCCGTCAGTTAAAAGGATCATTACCTTGGATGAGGCATCGCTCTTCTTTAATCTGTTCAATCCTACCGAAATAGCCGTCCCAATAGCTGTGCTGCCGCCTTCGTTTATAGAATCGAAGTTTATTTCACCCACTGTTTCCCTTAGAATGTTGTGGTCAAGGGTTAACGGAATTTTGGTGTATGCGGTACCGCCAAAAATAATTAAAGAAATCCTGTCACTGGGCCTTTGCTGTATAAAATCCTGTATGGTTTTCTTAGCTGCCTCCAGACGGTTTGGCGTAATATCGACAGACTGCATGGTTCCCGATACGTCAAGAACCATTGCGATATCAATACCTCTCTGGTTGATAGGCAGTGCCTCCTGTGTCAGCTGCGGCCTTGCCAACGCAATTGTTGCCATAATAAGGCCGGCGGTAATGAGATACCTGCCTATTTTATGTTTGAAAGTCTTCTTCAAACCGGAGCTTTTCAGCAGCTTGACGCTGGAAAACTTCAAATAAGACTTCTTTTGCTTTCTAATTGCAAATATATAAATAATCAACGGTACTAAAAAGAGAAAATACCAATTTTCAAACCGCATCACAATTCTCCCTCTTTTGTTTCTTCAATTTTCCGGACCAATTCTCTGAGGCTGTTATGTAATTCCTGCTTTGCCTCTTCCGAAACCTGGATTCCCGAAAACTTATAATTATCACACCGGTTAAGCCAGGAACCGATTTCCGGTGTATTTTGAGTCAAAATCTTCAAATCCTTAATTTCATTTATGATTTCAGATGAAGTTTTCCCCCTTATCAGGCAGGAATAACGGGACTCAATGTATTCCTTAAGGTAAAATGTCAGCTTAACCAAATAACTGCTGTCATCGGGCGAAATATTATCCATCCGGCTCAAAAAATGTTGATACGGACTTTTTGAGGAAGGATTCCTTTTCCTTATAATCCCCCATAAGCTTATCCCGCCGCTAAGCACAAAGATACCTGCCAAAGCATAAAACACATACTGTATATTAAAGGAAGATCCGGCTTCTTCAATGCTGGAATCACCTTCATAAATTCCTACTCTTTTTTTGTCCTTTAAAGCTGATTTAACATCTATTACAATTTCCTTATCACCTAATTGTACTTTCTTCTCACCTGTTTCAAAGCTGCGCAGGGTTAAAATAAAGCCATCCTTGTCTTCTTCCATTTCGACTATTTCAAAGTCCTTAAACTTTTCCTGAAGTTCATCAGCCGTAAATTCCAGGGTTGAAACCTTAATCTGAATCAAGTCCCCAACATAAATGTTTCGTTTTTCAGCCATTACTCCTGATGAAACAATAAAAATCAGAGATAGTATAATTAAAAGAGACAGCGCTGTTTTTTGTTTTTTCATCTTCTGCTCCTTCTTCTGAAAAACTGTTTCAAGGGCATAACATAGTCCTCAT
>JAEZNF010000173.1 GCA_023441845.1 Bacillota bacterium
CAATATACAACGAAATACAACAATAATACAACACATACAACAAATTATTTTTAGAGTTTGACATCAAAAAGGCCGCTGTTTAGCGGCTTTGGTAGTAATTATTTATTTAGCAACTGTTGAAAACCCGTAAATAGTATTTCGAAGGAAAGTAAATTTTTGATGTGGCTGAATTATAAAGGAAATATAATGTTAATATATTGACAATATAATAAAGTGATACTAAAATGTTAGCATAGACTAACAACAGTTATAACCATTTTATGTTACCGGAGGTATTGCAATGTCTGAAAAGTTAACATTATCTTCATCAATGCAGGATTACCTGGAAGCTATACTGGAACTGGCAGAGGAAGACACATCTGTCAGAATTACAGATATAGCCAGAAAACTTAACATAGCCAAATCAAGTGTAAATCAGACTATATGCAAACTGAAGGATATGGGACTTGTACGGCAGCAGGTCTATGGGCCGGTTGAACTGACTGAAGAAGGAAAGAAATACGCAAATAAGATTATGCAGCGACATATAAAGTTGAAGAGGTTCCTTGTTAAAACACTTGGAGTTGACCCTGAGATAGCAGAGAAAGATGCATGCTTGATGGAGCATGCGGTCAGTTCCCAGACGATGGACCGCTTAACGGGATTTCTATGCAGGAACGGTTATATGACCGATGAGTGCGATATTAATGATAAAGCGTGTCATCAATGTTCAAAACTTGAATCGGCTGATGAATAACATGTAGAAAGCACTAATAAAGTAAGTAATATATAAAAGCTAAGGATGTTAAGCTGCAAGAGTGCCCTATATTTTTTTAAGCAAAATGTTAGGTCGGACTAATAATTTGAGCGCCATATATGAAGAAATTTTAAATTGATTTTGAACAAATTATGATATAACTAACGGAAATTGTTTTGAACCGAGGGAGGTAAGTATTATGGCTTTCAGGAAACTACACGGCAATGGAAGTATAAGAAGGATAGTATCCGAAGTAAGCAACTCAAGAGGTGAAAATGAAGTAAATGTTACACAGCTAAATAATGGAGAATCGGCAAAGGTGGTTGAACTTGTTGATAATATTGAAATTGTTAACAAGCTTGAGGCCATGGGTATTATTCCTGATGCCGTTATTACTAAAAAAAGCGCAATTCCTGCAAAAGGTCCTGTTATTATAGAAAGGGGCTCTGCGCAGTTTGCCATTGGATATGAAATAGCACAAAAAATAATAGTGAAGCCTTTTAGATAGGAGGTGAGGTTATGAAGATTGTACTTGTAGGAAATCCTAATGTGGGGAAAAGCCTTTTGTTCTCGCGTATCACCGGTATCGGCATAGCTACGGCCAATTATGCCGGAACAACAGTAGAAACAAAATCGGGAGAATTTATTTTTAAGGACAGGGCGTACGAAATTGTTGACGGCCCTGGAATATATTCGCTTGAGAAGTTTTCAAAAACCGATGAGATTGCATTGCAGCTTATTGAAGATGGAGATATTATAGTTAATGTTATTGATGCAACAAACCTTGAGCGTAACCTCAATCTGACGCTTCAATTGTTAAAAATGAATAAGAGAGTGGTTGTATGCCTCAATTTATGGGAGGATACGGTACATAAAGGCATTACCATTGACGTACATGAACTGGAAAGGCTCCTTGATGTTCCTGTTGTAACAGTGAGCGCTCTTCGCAGCGAGGGTATTCCGGAGTTGCTTGACTCTATAGAAAATGCAAGAATAAGCATGTTGGAATTTAATGAGGAAGAGCGATGGAAGCATATCGGTAACATAATATGCAAGGTTCAGCAACTTCAACACCGGCACCATACCATACTGGAGCGCATAAGCGATTTTACGCTGAACCCGGTTGGCGGGATTGTATCGGCCGTTTTTGTTTTGTTTACAACACTTTTTATTGTGCGGTATATGGGAGAGGGAATTATTGATTATGTGTTTGATCCCTTTTACTCAAAAATATATGATCCTTTTATACGGAGTATTGTGGATAAAATTCCTTATGATATAATCCGGGGACTACTTGTGGGGCATTCGGCCGACCCTCTGGAATCCTTCGGAATATTGACAAGCGGTGTGTACATTGCGCTTGTACAGGTTTTCCCGTACTTTTTTACCTTCTATCTGGTCTTTGGTTTCCTTGAAGACTTTGGGTATCTCCCAAGGCTTGCGGTAGTACTCGATAAGTTATTCCACAGGCTGGGCCTTCATGGGTATTCTTCAATTCCCGTAATGCTGGGACTTGGCTGCAAAGTACCTGCATTTATGGCAACAAGGGGACTTACAAACAGGAGGGAAAAGATACTTACAATAGTATTAATCTTTATGAGCGTGCCGTGCCTGTCGCAGAGCGCTATGATTGTTTCTTTAGGCATGCGTTACGGAATTCTTACAGTGGTATCAATTTACGGCATATTAATGGCATCGGCAATAGGTATGAACTATGCCATGAACAAAATATATAAAAAAGGCGATACACCGGAATTGCTTACGGAATTCCCTTGCTGCAGGGTGCCGTCAGCCAGGCTGATGGCACAAAAATTAAGGATCAGGATAGTTGAATACTTTGCGGAAGTTTTACCTATGATTGCAGTTGGTGTGCTCCTGATGAATATTTTAAATGCTCTTCATGTCTTAAGTTTCATTACTGATTTAATAAAGAAGCCTGTTAATTGGCTTTTAGGACTTCCGCCTGAAGTGGCACCCG
>JAEZNF010000243.1 GCA_023441845.1 Bacillota bacterium
TAAGGAATGCATTTGTTGCAATCGAAGACAAGCGTTTTTATGACCATAACGGTATTGATTTTGTACGAATTTCAAGCGCTGTGTATAATTTCCTCAAACCCGGCGGAAGTACTCACGGGGGAAGCACCATCACACAGCAGCTGGTCAGGAATATCACAGGTGATACCCGCAGAACATTAAAAAGAAAAGTACAGGAACAGTGGATGGCTATTCAGCTGGAAAAGCACCTGAAAAAACCCAAAATTCTTGATCTGTATATGAACCTCATATATATGGGCGGGAATTACTATGGGGTTGAGTCAGCATCAAAAGCGTATTTTGGCAAAAGTGTAAAGGATCTTTCCCTTGCACAATGCGCCAGTCTTGCCGGAATAACCAACATGCCGGGATGGTACGCCCCAACAAGTGAAGAGAATAAAAAGAAAAACAAAAAGCGTCAGGAGACAATCCTGTACGAGATGAAGGAATCCGGAGACATAACTGAGGCAGAGTACCAGAAGGCAATAAAAGAAGACCTTAAGTTTGTTGATAAAAGTAAAATTTCCACAAAGGCCTCAAGCTCGCAGAGTTATTTTATAGACCAGGTTGTCAGCGATGTTAAGAAAGATCTCGTTGCTACCGGTATGTCACCTCAGGCAGCTTCTAAAATGATATACAACAACGGTTTGAAAATCTATACCACCATGGATTCGGATTTGCAGAAAGCCATGGATGAAGTGTTTACAAACGACAAGTACTTCCCTATAGTAAATAAAAAGCTGGAACATCCTCAGGCGGCAATGGTCATTATCGATCCTGCAACAGGCCAGGTAAAGGCTTTACGCGGCGGATACGGCCAGAAGACCATTGATTTAAGCTTAAACAGGGCAACTCAAATTCAAAGGCAGCCAGGCTCAACCTTCAAGCCCATTGCAGTATACGGGCCTGCCGTAGATCAGGGCCAGATAACAGCTGCGACTGTTATAGACGATATACCGACCTATTTAAAAGGGGCGGGTAAAGGGAAATATCCTCAAAACTACAACAAGAATTCCTATGGAGGATTAACCACCATCCATAATGCAATAATAAACTCAACAAACGTAGTGGCAGCAAAAGTTTGGATGAACTTGAAAGTTGATTTGTCACTCAAGTATTTGAAAAGAGATGGAATAACTCTGGACAAGAAAAATGACGGAACTGTTTCGATTGCAATGGGAGGCCTTTATAAAGGTGTAAACACCCTTGACATGGCAGCAGCTTACGTTCCCTTTGTCAATAACGGTAAATACATCCAGCCTACAACCTATACAAAAGTTGAAGATAAAAACGGCAATGTTATCCTGGAAAAGAAGCCTAAGTCCAATATTGTATACGACAACGAAGGAACATCCTATGTTATGACCAATATGCTCAAGGATGTTCTCATCAGTGGTACAGCAAAAGGTTATGGAATTCAGAACGGAAAAATGCCAACTGCCGGTAAAACCGGTACAACGGGAGATAATAGGGACAAATGGTTTGTAGGGTATACACCTTACTATGTGGGCGCTACCTGGTATGGATACGACAAGAATGACACTCTGTCTTCTGCAGAATATAGCCAAGCCCTTATTATATGGAAGGCTGTCATGGAAAAGGCAC
Organism: Bacillota bacterium; assembly: GCA_023441845.1. Classification (GTDB taxonomy): domain Bacteria; phylum Bacillota; class Clostridia; order Acetivibrionales; family DSM-2933; genus JAEZNF01. Next base: position 1,624 of record JAEZNF010000243.1, read on the forward strand.
ATGCAAATCTTCAACCCAAGCCTTTTCCTGAGCCAAAGGGAACAGTAAAAAAGGCAGTATGCAGGTATTCCGGAAAATCGCCTTCCGACCTTTGCAGCCGTGATCCGAGAGGTAACGCTGTCATAGAAGAACTATTTGTGAAGGGATATGAACCTAAAGAGAACGATGTCTGTGATGTTCACGTTCTGGCTTCTGTATGTAAAGACAGTAATGACGGATCTAAAAAGAACCTGCTTTTCGGAAACAATTGCCCGGCTACATCTATGCTGGAGCAGGTCTTTACTCAAAGGAAAACTCCTTATGTGCCTGTACAGCCGAATGACCCTTATCCCGCGGATTGGCTTTACGAGCTTCCTGCAGGCAAATACTGCAATGTGCATGGCTCTCAAAGTCCTGCTACAGGCAGTGAAACCGGCACAGGTGAGACGGTAGAACCGACAGAATCACCCGGTGATACAGGCGATAATACCGATATAAATATTCCGGTAGATTCAATAAACAATGCGGTTGATGATATCATCAGCAACTGATTGCACTAACTTAATTCACTTTTAAAAGCTCATGGCCATTTGGCCCTCTCGCCTTTTGGCGGATTTCCCGTCTGGAAATGGCATTAATAAAAGAGTTCCTCATAAGCAGGAGCTCTTTTTTACGTAGAAAGTTAAATTCTGATAAATAACAGTTTATGAAAACAGGCTATTTTGCTTTAAAAAGAGTGCCTATATCTTTGCCCTCAATTATATTCATAATTAAGCCCGGATTGTTTCCATTTATCAATGCCATGTCAATCCCTGCCTTTAACGCTATTTTAGCAGCATGCAGCTTTGTAACCATCCCTCCGGTGCCTCTGCTGGTCCCGGCGCCTCCGGCACACTTCTCTATATCATCGTTTATATCATCAATAATGGAAATTAATTTCGAATTGCTGTTCTCCTTTGGATCAGAGTCATAAAAACCGTCTATGTCGGATAATATAATAAGCAAATCGGCTGCTATCAGTTCTGCAACTATGGCCGATAAAGTATCATTATCTCCGAAAACCCTGGTTATGTCGCATTCAATCTCGTCTACAGCCACAGAATCGTTTTCGTTCACAATAGGAATAATACCCTTTTCAATAAGAGTGTTAAATGTATTTATTACATTGTGCTTACCGTTCTTATTCTCCACAATATCTCTGGTTAACAGTATCTGGCCGACAATATGCCCATACTCGGAAAAAAACCTGCTGTATATTTGCATCAATTCACACTGACCGACTGCAGCAACAGCTTGCTTTTCACGTACGGTTTTCGGCTTCCCCTGGAGCTTCAGCTTTCCTACTCCCACACCAATTGCCCCTGATGTCACCAGAACAATTTCTTTTTCCTGGTTCATAAGGTCCGATAACACTCTCACAAGCTTTTCTATTCTGGAAAAGTTAAGGTTACCATTGCTGTAGGTAAGGGTCGAGGTGCCAACTTTGACAACTATCCTCTTTGCTTCACATAATTTACTTCTAGGATTGTCCATTTTATCCCCTTCTTAAACAGTTTATTCATAATATATGCCCTTAAAGGGCAGTATCTAAAGCAGAACAACTTTAATTATATAATACTCATTTCAGTTTTTCCATATAAAATAAAAAACAACAAGTCTATGGACAGTTAAACATCATAAATAAACAACTTTAAAATTAAATTTATTAAGTAGCCAAAAAGCACTAAGGTATCGCTATTTTTCCCACTGATTATTAAAATTTATAGCTGTCTATCTTTCAATTGATTATTTAAAATTTCGGCAGGAGCGTAATAGTAACTAATAATTGATATTGTTGTTCTTAAGTCTTGCAGGCATGAGAAAAGCTTTTATGTACCCCGCCCACTGCTTGTTCTGCAAGCTCTCATTTGTAACCAGACGGTATAAAAATACCCCTAAAATCAGAGCTGCGATAACATCAGGAGAGTAATGCTGCTTAACAAACATTGTTGATAAAATTATCAATACACACATAGTTGTTGCATAAATTCTTATAGAAATTCTTTTGCTGTGCTTAAACAAAAACATGCAGGTCAACAGCGCACATAATACATGAATGCTTGGGAAACAGTTATATGGGTTATCTTTACTGTAGGTCATCCTTACCAACCGGGCAAAAATGTCATTACCCACTACCTCCGGCCTCGGAACAGTAGTAGTATAAGTAAGGTAGATAACAAAACAAACCACTTTCCCTGAAACACTGCTGATTAAAAGACGAAAATAATTTTTAGCATCAAAAATAGCAAGGTAAATAAGTGCTGATATAAAATAAAAAGGCCACGACAGATATGGGACTATAAATACTTTTTCGAATGGTATTAAACTATCAATATGTGTGCTAAGAATATGAGCATTCCCGGCATATTTATTGATCACCCCATAAATCACTGTAGTTAATTGCACAATCACTAAAAATAGGAGTCTATATAATATGGGAAAAACCTTGTTTTTCATCGAATCACCTTAATATTCCATATAAAATGTATTATTTGTATTATATATAAGCATCTCTATAATTCAATTTATCCATTGCTCAAAAAGCGTTAAGGCACCTCTATTTTTCGCAATGGTTATTTTAAGGTTTAAAGTTGTTTATCTTTAGCAAGTATTCCTCTAACTTATATAATCTACGATCCCATTTTGAATATTTTGTTCTTCCAGTCACATTACTCAAAACAGCATTAAATAAAAAAACAGTAGCCTATACCTACCT
>JAEZNF010000648.1 GCA_023441845.1 Bacillota bacterium
CATCATACCCTCCGCCTATTCCAAGAAGAACCCCGAGGATGAATCCTATTATCATCGGTTCTCCTGCAAGTCCGATTTTTTCTTTCATCTTTTCAGGGTTTGCCTCAATTTTGTTAATAAACGGGACACGGTCAAGGAGTTTGTTACCCAGCACACCGAATGGGAAATAAGCTGCAGCCGAAAGTGTGGGTATGGCTATTCCCTTCATGCCGGAGAACTTATTGACTAAAGGAGCGCTCCAGTCGGACAGCTTAAGTGTTATTGCGCTGATTACCGCAGTAGAAAGAATGGACAGAAAAACACTATGCGTAACGTTATAAACCAGTGCTCCGGTAAATATAAAATGCCAGTAATTCCAGATATCTATGTTTACTGTTTTAGTCATTTTGGTAACCAGCAAGGCTATATTGACAATTATTATAAGAAATATCAATACGGGAGCCAATCCGAACGACCAGGTAATAGCGGCCAATGGAGGCCATCCGACATCAAGGACGTTAAGATGGAGGCCTGTTCTTGATACTAAAGCCTGTACTACAGGATTGATTATTTCAACAAAATAGTCAAATACAACGAAAATGCCTATAAACCCTATTCCGATAGTAAAAGCAGATGTTATTGCCGTTCTTAATTTTATCCTGAAGACTATGGCAAAAATAAAAATAATTACAGGAAGCATAACATAGGGCTTAAAGCCGAGGAAATACATTACTGCGTTTTTGATAGTTTCCATTTTTCTCTCCGTATTCTATAAAAACTGATTGCTTAAATATTATAAATCAACTTTTGTACATTGTTAACGTGCAGTAAAAATAAAAAATCTCCAACTTAATTAAATTCGATGATTCGGGGATTCCAGAGCATACTTATTGTATCACAGAAGATAAGAGCAGAAAATAGGATTATAATGACAGGCGATTACTTTTTGACTTTATTGTAATATAAAATAAAATAATAGGCTCGGGTATTAAGCATCTCTAGACTTTTGCCGGATTTTACTTCGGGAAATGGCCGTAAACAAATAACAGTTTAATACGTAATCATACTTCTGACATGTTGATTTAGCTGGTTGATTTAATTGGAAGTCTATAATAAAATTTAGATAACGTGTCTGTTACTATGGCAAATATCTCCATGGGAATGACGTATTGAGGCTTTTTAAGAGTATTCTCATAACATCTAAAATGGCGATAAATTATATATGCTTTGCCGTAATGCCAATGAGTATCATTAATTAACAATAAACAGGAGGGTATGAGATGTTTAATCCGGATAAGTCAGATTTATTTGATGTTGTTGACCGTGCAGAGGGCAAAAACGTAGTTTTTGAAGTTGTGCAGTATAAAAAAGTAACGGGACAATATGAGGAAAAGCATGGGACTTACATCAGGAAGCTAAGACAGACAAGAATATTTTTGAATGGCGGAGAAGTAGTTACTGAGGCGGGGGCCCTCCAGTTTATGAAGGGTAATGTTAAGATGAAGGTTGATTCTTCGGTTTCTTCTATTGCCAGGGGGCTGATAGGAAGCGTTCTGACCAATGAATCCAGCGTAAAGCCACGATATACAGGGGTTGGTGAAGTGTATCTGGAACCGAGCTATGAGCATTATCTCCTCATTATTTTAGACAATGAAACGCTCGTTGCAGACAAAGGAATATTTTATGCCTGTGAATCAAGTATAGATGTTGGGGTATTCAAGCAGAAAAATATTTCTTCCGCAGTTGCAGGGGGAGAAGGACTTTTTCAAACTCAGTTGAAAGGAAGCGGGATTGTTGTTGTGCAGAGTCCTGTGACAGTTGAGGAAATACTGATTTATGAGCTTAACAATGAAACTCTTCAAGTGGATGGCAATTATTCGATCTTGAGGAGGGGTAACATTGATTTTACTGTTGAAAAATCTACTAAGTCATTAATAGGGTCTGCAAGAAGCGGAGAAGGCTTGCTTCAGACATTCAGGGGCACAGGAGAGGTTTGGCTTATTCCTGCACTTAGAAATATGGGCGGCGTTCATGGTGCCTATTAATAAAGTGCCCCAGCTTTTATGATAGTGCTGTTTAACGCAATGGATTTTCCTTATTGACGTATTTGAGGCACACTATACTTCCAGTCTGTAGGCAATAACGGTAAACTCCATATAACAGGCACCTTTGTTATATTTACATAATACTATGCTATAGGGGCGCGTAGATATGACAGAGACAATTCTATCGAAAAAGGAATTTGTAAAAATCGTTGATGGCCGCACAGTGTATTTCGGAGGGGATCAGGCCTGGTATGGCAAATATGTACAGCAGTTTGGCGGCTGTGGACCTACTTCGGCTGCCAATATTTTGGCATATATGGCCCTTAATGATACCGGGCTGGAAAAGCTGTGTGATTGCCGTACAAATGATATATCCAAAGAAGACTTTAAAAAGCATATGGAGGAAGTGTACAAGGTGGTAACGCCAATGGAGATTCCTTTTGTGAAAAACTCCAAGGACGGATTACAAATCGGAGGAATAGAAATTCCGTTATCACTGGGGATATTCAGATTAGTGGATTTCATTGAAAAGGTTGAAAAATATGCCCGGAATAAGGGGATAGATTTAAAGGCCAGCCTGACCAAGGAAGAGCCGGAATTTGAAAGTGCCGTAAGGTATATAAAGGAGGGCTTAAGTAAGGATTGCCCTGTCGCATTATTAAATATGTTCAACCCCGTCAAAATGAAGTGGACCAACCCGGCTACAAATAAGACATCCATACAAATCTACAAACAGCATTGGGTTACCGTAACGGGAATAATAGAGAACAATGAAACCGGAGAGATAACGATTGAGGTATCATCCTGGGGCGGGAAAGGGGTTTTTAGCTTTAATGAATTCTGGAACGGTATGGATTGGAATGAAGCGTTTTTCCCAATAGGTATGGTTTATTTCGAAGGCAAAAACCAAAATGTCCTAATATAGCTCTATATAACAGTGCGTGAGAATTTGATAATTTGGTATTAATGTTTTTAAAATTGTGTTATTATAATTCGGGGGATACTTTGGGAAATTCTCTTAAAGTGCCCTGATCAATATGATAATGAAGGTGAAGTAATTGAAAGACTATAGAATAATCGATTCGCATGCACACATATTCCCGGAAAAGATTGCGGAGAAGGCAGTTGAGTCCATCGGAAATTATTACGGTATAAGTATGAGCGCATCGGGTACAGCCGAGGATTTGCTGGAAACCGGAAGAAAGATAAACGTTTACAAATATGTAGTTCATTCAACAGCTACAAGAGCAGAGCAGGTCAAACCCATCAATGATTTTATTGCCGAGATGCAGGGAAAATACCACTGCTTCATAGGTCTGGGGACTATACACCCGGAGCTTAAGGATATCGATTCCGAGGTTGACAGGATAATGCAGCTTGGGCTTAAGGGAATAAAGCTGCATCCTGACTTTCAGGAATTCAATATAGACGATGAGAATATGATGCCCATATATAGGGCAGCCGCAGGAATACTTCCTATACTTATCCACATGGGGGATGAAGTAAAGACCTCATCAAGGCCCAAAAGACTGGCCAGAGTGCTGGATTTGTTTCCTGAACTTACGGTAATAGCGGCACATCTGGGCGGATACCAGATGTGGGACGAATCTTTGGAGTATTTAGCGGGTAGAAACCTGTATTTTGATACTTCAAGTTCTTTTTTCAGCCTTGATGCCGAAAAAGTTGTTGAAATTATAAGACGTCATGGTGTAAATAAGGTATTATTCGGGACAGACTATCCTATGTGGACCCATGAGGATGAACTTAGGAGGTTTAATAATCTGGGGTTGTCGGAGGATGAACGTAAGCTCATACTGTATGAAAATGCCCGCCGACTGTTTAAAATTCAGCCACAAGAAACACAATAATTCAAGTTTCCCACATCATAATTTATATTGCAGCCATTCATTCTAACATATCGAACACTCTTACGATTTCTTAAATTAATTGATTTTTATTCCTTATAAATGGCTGCTTTAATCAAAGCGGGAAAGTTGAATAAATAATTAAAATACAAATTTTAAGGAGGAAATCAAATGCCGGAAGTCTATAAAAATCCGTCCTGTTCACCGGAGGAGAGAACTCAAGACCTGCTTAAAAGAATGACACTCGAAGAAAAGATTGGACAAATGTGCCAGATAGACGGCCATAATGATCCGGAAGTTTGGATAAAGGAAAGGAATATAGGGTCATTCCTTCACGTGACAGGGGAAGAGGCCTTGCGTCTGCAGCGGCTTGCGGCTGGGACAAGGCTTGGAATTCCGCTGATATTCGGTATTGATGCTATCCATGGACATGCATTCCACAACGGGGCAACAGTATTTCCAATGCCTTTGGCATTAGCTTCAAGCTGGAATCCTGAGATTGCAAGGAAAGTTGGCCGTATAACAGCGAAGGAAGTAATTTCTACGGGCCTTCATTGGACATTTTCACCGGTAATATGCCTTGGTAGAGACATAAGATGGGGAAGGGTTGATGAGACATTCGGAGAGGATCCATACCTTGCAGGGGAAATGGCTGCTGCCATGATAAAAGGCTATCAGGGTGACAATTTATCCGATCCGTACAGCATTCTGGCATGTGCCAAGCATTTTGCGGCCTACGGAGAAACCCAGGGCGGGCGTGATTCTACCGAAAGCGATGTATCCGAAAGGAAGCTGAGGTCAATATTCCTGCCTCCTTTTAAAGCGGCAGTTGATGCCGGGTGTGCTACATTTATGACAGCCTACCAGGCTATCGACGGAGTGCCGTGTTCTGCAAACAGGCACCTTCTTACCGATATACTGAAAGATGAGTGGGGATTTAAAGGGTTTATAGTTACCGACTGGGATAATATAGGACATATGCACCGTGATCAAAAGGTTGCGGCTTCTATGGAAGAGTCTTCATACAGAGCTGTTTTAGCAGGAAACGACATGATGATGACTACGCCCGAATTCTACGAAATTGCTATAAAACTGGTAAAAGAAGGCGTTATAGAAGAAAAGTGCATTGACGAAGCCTGTGAAAGAGTTTTGCTCATGAAATTCAAGCTGGGGCTTTTTGATGATAAGAGATTTGTGGATTTAGAAAGCAATAAAGTTTTTATCGGCTGTGAGGAACATAAAAAAGCAGCGTTAGAGAGTGCGCTGGAGTCATTGGTGCTGCTGAAAAACGCCAATAACACGCTGCCGCTTACGAAAGATGTAAAAAGGATTGCTGTAATAGGCCCAAGTGCTGATGACGTTCAGGCGCAATTGGGTGATTGGTCTTTCGGGCCAAGGTACTACCCTGAGAAGCCGACTATAGAGTATAATGATTATGACATCAAGCCGATAGTGACAATTTTAGAGGGTTTAAGGAAGAGGGCCGGTTCAGGAACAGAAGTGTTCTATGAAAAGGGCTGCGATATATTAAATCCTGCTGAGAAAAATATAAACGCAGCAGTTAAGACTGCCGAGAGTTCCGATGTAGTAATAGCCGTAATAGGAGATACAGTTGTTTTGAACGGTGAAACCCGTGATAGATCGGCACTGGATCTCACAGGGGCGCAACAGGAACTCCTTGAAGCTCTTAAAGCGACCGGAAAGCCCCTTGTAGTCGTACTTGTTAACGGAAAACCATTGACGGTTCCCTGGGTAAAAGAAAATGCCGATGCACTGCTTGAGGCGTGGAATCCAGGAATGGAAGGCGGAAATGCTGTTGCGGCAGTTCTCTTCGGAGATTTCAACCCTTGCGGAAAATTGCCCGTTACTTTCCCGTATTCCATGGGTCAACAACCCGCATTCTATAACCAGTATCCCGGCTGGCATGGAGAAAGGTATATAGACGTAAGTCCCGAGCCGCTATTTTCATTCGGGTTCGGCATGTCATACACGAATTTTGAGTATTCGGCCCTGACACTTTCGAGCAAAGAGTATAGGGTTGGAGAAGATATAGTTGTGTCGGTGAATGTAAAAAATACCGGCAAATACAGCGGTACTGAGGTTGTACAGGTGTATGTCAATGATATATACAGTTCGGTTACAACACCTGTAAAGGAATTAAAGAGATTTACGCGTGTCAGCCTGAATCCGGGGGAGGAAAAAAAGGTGGAAATTAAATTGCCTGTTTCTTCTCTTGCACTTATTAACGCGGAATGTGAATATTCTGTCGAACCTGGAGATTTTGAAATTATGGTAGGCGGTTCTTCAAGGGATTGTGACCTTCTGAAGGATATATTCAAGGTCCTGTAGAAAAAATCAAACAGGGGGTATTCCATGCAGTAAGGAATACTCCCTGTCTGTTATTCATTCCGGAAGGTTATTACATCTACTTTATATATGAACAACAGTAATCGGTTATTTCTATTATGTCCAGCTTGAAACTTGATTTTGCCGGTACTTCAAAAGATTGTCCGCCTGTAATTTGCGTCCATTCAGTAGTTCCCGGCAATAATACTTTCAGATTCCCGGATAATATCTCCATTACTTCTTTCTCAGATGTACCAAACTCATACTCCCCGGGCATCATTATTCCCAGAGTCTTTTTTTCTCCATCGGCAAATATGACTGTTCTGCTTGTTACCTTGCCGTCAAAATAAATATTTGCTTTTTTTAAAATCGTTACATTCTCAAACCTATCCATAATCTCCTCCTTATTTCTAAAGGCCATTTATACCGTATTATAACTGTGTTAATAAGTATAACACATTGTTGCCGGTCAACAAAGCCCAAAAGGGTGCCTAAACTTTGATTGGTTCGCGATATGATAATAATAACTTGTAAAGAAGGAGCTTGACCCAATGGAATTTAGGAAAGTTGATTGTGTTCAAATACCTAAATGTGTGAAGGGAACAGCGGATGTAAAATAAGTTTATAAACAGCCGAATTTTGTAGGATGAATTGACCTGTAAAATTTTATTATTTATAATTTATAAAAAGGGTAATATAAGCAATTATAGAAATCCGGGTAGACTTTTCTTTATTTTGGTTGGTTTTAAGGGGGAAGAATTTATGTTTACGGGTGTGAATATTAGAAAGGTTATATATTCCATATGCAGAAGATGCTTGTCGTTTTTCTTATTATCGCCGTATTTACAGGGACGGTAGTTTTTCAAACAGATAAAGTGTCCGCTGTATGGGATTATTTTAATTATGCTGAAGTACTTCAAAAATCCCTGTATATTCGAGAGTCCTGAATCATTGAATCCTCTTATGAATAAGCTGCTTTCGCATTCAATCATGGCCGGAACATACGATAGAGTACTCAAGTATATGGGGAAACCTGTCAAGGAAAACGGACAACCACATCCTTTAGCAAAACCGGAACTTTTGATAAAGGTTGGCTCATGGGATGATGGAACCAGGGTTCGTCACTATGTTGATAAAAACAGTGTGAAATTTTATAATCAGCAAAATATTCTTCGTATAGAAACTACAATGAATAACCCAAGCAAGTTCAAGGTTCAGCGACTAAAAGAAGGTGATGATAAATCAGCTGATAAGAAGTATCTCCCTATGCGAAAAGGAGTAGCTGATATAAACCTCAGAGCCAAAGTTTCATCAGACTGTAACAAAAGATTTTCAGAACAGTTAGCTACAGTATCAGACAAAACCCCTGTGGGAGAACTATTTAACAGTATCAGCGCCCCTTCTTCACGCAATGGAAAAAGAATTGGAGGAATGGATATAATAGGAAAAGACTCAACCCTCCTTAAGGCAATATCAGATCCGATTTTCAATGCTGGTAGCATCTCAAACAAAGAATTGCAGCAAAAACTGCTGGGAACGGATTGGGCAAACAAAATGACAGGTAAAAGATTATCATCAAAAATCAGCAGGCATATTTCATTGCTTCGCTCGCACGGATTGATAAGAAAACTGCCAAAGCAAAATAAGTATGCTCTGACTGAAAAGGGAAGAAAAATTACATCAGCTTTGAATGCTGCACTGTCTGCTTCCACAGAGGATTTGATGGCTATCTTACAAGACCTTTTGCTGTCTTGTGCAAATCCTCCTCAAGCGGATAAAAATAGCAGAGAGTAACCATTTGAGGAAGCCCTGATTGTCTTGAATATTCATTTATAAAACCTATGAAAATCTTATCCAATGTTTTCTTTCTCAGTTTCTCAAGTATTAATTTTGAGTTCCAGCCATCAATAAGATACTTATAACAAAACACCAGCTTTTCATGGGGATTGGCCATAATTGCGTTTAACGCCAGCAAATCGTACATTAGGATTTCCTGGTTTAGTGTCATAATATCGTAAAGGAAATGGTCATTGTCCGGCAATTCCGAAATACTATAATTGGTTTTGTAGTGCCTTGCGGCCATCTTGTGATAGTGATCCTGGTGCTGTTCTATTATTTTGCAGTATAGGTCGGCATATTTAACTTTGAGTTTATTTAAGTAAGTGCTTTTGTCACAGGTTATACTCGTTTTTATAGTACCCTTGTTATTTTTTAATTGTTCATACAGGCCCAAATAGTAATCAAGCATGGTCAAATCTGCTGTGAAATAAAGCCATGACAGCTTTTCGCTATCTTTGATATCGGATAGATTCAAGTCTGCTGACTCAAAATTCCCGATAATACTGCTGTAGTCTTCGTCATCCAGTACATTTACTTTTATATAGCCGTATATCCTTTTTTGATAATTCGGATAATCTTTAATGGTATAAATAAATCATCATTCCCTCTGACAAGTTTTACATTAATTATACAATAATTTGCCTGTAAAAGAATAGCGCTATTTTATGTGATTATGGCAGGTTGTTTCATATCACAGCATGAAAATCGCTGCTAAAACTGCTGACTATAACTTCTCAAAAAGCGTTCTATAACGCTTATTATATTAGAGTTTTAAGACAAAAATATTGTTATAAACAAACTTTTTGAGAAGAATAACGTATAATATTAAAGTAAAACCCTCACACATATTGTAGCACTCTTTTTGGTTTTGCTGACGTAAGAAGTCGTCAACTATGCTTTGCGAGGCTGGATATTGTGTTTTTTGGGTAAATGTTACAAATAAGAATTGTTAAGTTTGTTAATAATTTATTTACAAATTGTTCATTGACAAGTTAATATTGTTTATTATATGATTAATAT
>JAEZNF010000348.1 GCA_023441845.1 Bacillota bacterium
CTTTTAGTGCTGCAGCCTTTGCCTTTGCATCTTCACCGATAACATCCGCAGCCACTATAACCGGCTTGCCGAGTAATTCTGCCAATCTAACAGCAGTAGGCTTCATGCTGAACTTATCTTCGAAGCCATTCTTCGGCCTTCCAAGGTGAGAAACCAATATTGTCTTTGCGCCTTTGTCAACAAGATACTTAATGGTAGGAAGTGCTCCGACTATTCTCTTATCATCAGTTATCTTCTTATCTGCATCCAGCGGAACATTAAAATCAACCCTGACTATGACTTTTTTGCCCTTAACGTCAATATCTTCAATTGACTTCTTATTCATCATACCCATAATTCAAACCATTCCTTTCATAAAATGTAAGTAAAAATGCCGCATTTCCCGTATTTAATAGGAGTAATACTTTAAAAGTCCACCCAAAAACCACTCCCTGTTGGTCGTGTTGAAGGATGGACTTTATTAAGATTTATTGTAACATTTAACTGTATTTTAGAAGCAAAAATTATTGTGCGTCAACCTTTGCCATGTGTTCGATTAAGTTAACAACCTTGTTTGAATATCCCCATTCATTGTCATACCATGAAACGAGTTTAACGAAGTTGCCGTTTAATGCGATACCGGCTTTTGCATCAAAGATTGAAGTACGTGCTTCATGTATAAAATCTGATGAAACAACTTCATCTTCAGTATATCCGAGGATACCGTTCAATTCGTTTTCGGAAGCTTTCTTAACAGCAGCCTTTATTTCATCATAAGTAGCAGCCTTTTCCAATCTTACAGTAAGGTCAACAACTGATACGTCAGCTGTAGGAACCCTGAATGCCATACCGGTTAATTTTCCGTTTAATTCAGGTATAACTTTTCCAACTGCCTTGGCAGCGCCAGTGGAAGAAGGAATGATGTTGAATCCGGCACCACGTCCGCCTCTCCAGTCTTTGTTTGAAGGTCCGTCAACTGTCTTCTGAGTAGCAGTTACAGCATGAACTGTAGTCATTAAACCTTCAACGATACCGAAGTTATCATTGATAACCTTTGCTAAAGGAGCCAGACAGTTTGTAGTACATGAAGCATTTGAAACAACGTTCATATCTTTTGTGTACTTTTCGTTGTTAACGCCCATTACGAACATTGGTGCATCAGCTGAAGGAGCGCTTATTATAACTTTCTTTGCGCCGCCTTTGAAGTGAGCGGAAGCTTTTTCAGTAGTTGTGAATACGCCTGTTGATTCAACAACATATTCAGCTCCACAGCTTGACCATGCAATTTCTGCAGGATCTTTGGAAGCAAATACGCTTATTTTCTTTCCGTTAACAACCAATTTTCCGTCTTCAGAAGATATTGAACCTTTGAATTGTCCATGCACTGTGTCATACCTTAACATGTATTTCATATACTCAAGATCAATAAACGGGTCGTTAATACCTGTTACTTCTACGTTCGGATTTTCTATTGCAGCTCTGAATACCAAACGTCCTATACGTCCAAAACCATTAATACCAATTTTTACAGCCATTGAAATCATCCTCCTGTATATTTAATTAATAACTAAATAGTGTAAACATAGTTTATCCACTATCATAAAGCTGCTTTATGGCTTTTGCAGCAAATTATTCTTATATTGGCTAAATTTATTTTTTGCCAAAGATATTCTATATTATTTCGATTTTTTTTTCAATACCATAAAGATAAATTTATTAAATTTTTAACAATCTTTTTTTATTAAATTTATGTATTGCAGTATCAGTATATATTAGAGTATAATAATGGGGTATTTATTATATGTTGTCCGTATCTTTAACTAGTTATGTATTGTTTATTTCGTTTTCCATAATATAAAAGCAAAGCAATACGCTTACCGGAATTTTTTTTTTAGTATTAACAAAAATATTTAGTGTTTAATAAACAAAATTTTATGTTTTTAGTGTTTGTATACAAAAATATGGTATACTATAAATGTTATGCTTTATAGACTTCTAAATTACGGGGGGATATAGATGAACATAAAATCCGGGGAAATAGTCTCCATACGCCATTGTTCAGGGACGAAGTTATTTAAAAGTATTGTTCTCGATTCAATTGAAGATACTCTTTCAGTTAAGCTTTTTGAAGAGATTGCACTGCTTAATTGCTCTGAGGGAGACCCCGTAGTGCTGGGATTTGAATACGACAGCCAGGTGTACATGGCAAGCTGCAATATTTTAGATTTGGATAAAAAAGAAAATACCCTTGAACTTAAAGTAGACAATTTCGAGACAATTACCAACAAAAGACTTTACGAGAGATTTCCGGTTTCGTTTTATGCAGATGTCAGAATCGGTGAATCCCAGAAAAAAAATCTGGTTTTAGTAAAAAATATCAGTCTGAACGGGTTGATGGTTAATACCAAACTGGACTTTCCTTTATACCAGGAGCTTAAGTTTGAAATGCATCTGGATATCAAAATACATCTGAAAGCAACCATAATAAGAAAAACAAAGGATGCACACAATAATGAATACGGACTCAAGATTGTGTATACAGATGTCAACACTCCAAAAGTGCTGAAAAAACTAATCCTCATTCTTAAACAGGAACAAGAGGAATTTATCAAGAAAATGAAAAATTCTTGATAATAAGCACAGTCTTCAAATATTCCTGTAAAATCGTATGTTTAAAAAGCCTTTACATGATAGATTCGTAACACATTGTTTTTATTGCTGTTTAAATGTGTTACGAATCCAAGTCATATATCTGACCGCTAATTAGCACCGGTTGTTATATTATCTTCATCAGGTTAGCCGTTTCAATTGCAGTTACAGCGGCATCATAGCCCTTATTTCCGGCCTTTGTTCCCGCTCTTTCTATAGCCTGTTCTATGGTATCCGTTGTTAAAACTCCAAATGCCACAGGTATTCCTGCATCTAAAGAAACTTTCGCTATTCCCTTTGACATCTCGTTTGATACATAATCGAAATGCGGTGTGGAACCCCTTATTACTGCTCCAAGGCAGATAATTGCGTCAAATCTCTTTGAATTTGCCATCTTTTGCGCAATTAAAGGTATTTCAAATGCTCCGGGAACCCAGGACACCTCTATATTGCCTTCCTCTGCACCATGCCTTACAAGCCCGTCAATTGCTCCTGCCAAAAGCTTACTGCCTATAAATTCGTTAAAACGTGCTATAACTATACCGAATTTCAAATCTTTTGCAATCAGCTTTCCTTCATTTGTTTTAATTGTCATTTCCATACCCTCCTAAATTTTATCAGTTACTTTGTTCATCATCTAAAAGATGTCCCATTTTTTCC
>JAEZNF010000352.1 GCA_023441845.1 Bacillota bacterium
ACCTAAAGCTGTCCCCATAGCTCCGTAGAGTTGATATTCTTCATACATTACTCCTACAAACACCCCGACATTGCCTTCGATTCCTGCCGTTTTGCCGGCACTTAATACTTCACGGGTATATCCTGCATCTTCCATTGCAGAATACACACATTCCAGGAATAAGCGCTCCTGTGGATCCATAAATTCAGCTTCACGGGGTGTTATATTGAAAAACACCGGGTCAAAACGGTCAACACCATCAATAAATCCGCCCCACTTACTATATGTTTTACCCTGGCTATCCTTATTTTCATCAAAATAGATACTGTGATCCCACCTGTCTGCCGGTATTTCAGTAATGCAATCCATGCCGCTGCATAGGTTTTTCCAGTACTCACCGATATCCTTTGCCTTAGGATATCGACCCGCTAAACCGATTATTGCTATATCAAGGGCTGCCACAGTTTTCTCCTCTTTTATCCCGTTTTGCAAAGATACAAACCGTTTACTTCTTAAAGTACTGTCTACAATTTTTATAGCTTCTTCCTTAACTACAGATTTTTTATTTTCCTTTTCAGCTATTTCCTCATTCCCACTTATACCTAGAACCTTTATCAGTAATTCCTTATAATTCTCCATAAAGTAAATGGATAAATCCCTCAGATTCTGGTATTCAAAGAACAGTGTCTTGGACAGGGAACCAAAAGTTTTTTCCAATTGATTGACTAACTGAATGGATAATATTGAATCAATTCCGTATTTCTCCATAGGTACATCAGCCTCGATACGATGGGCAGGCACGCCGATAACCAGGGATGCTTCATTCTTTAAGTAACCGATTGTTTTTTCTGTCAGTAAAAGATCCGATACATCTTGGGCCTCTACTTTTCCTTCTACAGCCGAAGCCATTTTAGCTTCTATTATTTTTGATATATCATAGTATTTCATTGTCAAAAATTTAAAAAGGTTTTCTAAATTCCCGTATTCCAACAACATTCCAACTGTTATCTCTGTTTTATATCTCTCACTTAATATATCTGCAAGCCTTGCCAGTCTATATTGGTCGAAGCCGTTTTCCTCCCAGTGGACAGTCGGTTCAATATCCTCCTCTTTCACACCTAATAATTCGGAAATTATTTGTGTAAGGTTTTCTTCAAAATCATGGTACAAACCCACCTTTGAATTCATTGCAGAATCAAAGCCAGACTGTGGTTCCTTTCTGTTGTCCGGGTTTAACATCTTCTGTCTTGTTTGCTCATCATAATTTAATTCCTCACTGTTCCTCTGATAAGCCTTTTCCTTCGGGTAGTTCTCCATGTTAACACAGGAAGTTTCTTCATGGCTTACTTCGTCCGGCAGAACTCTTGATGAAAATCTTTTAAATTGTACACATACCCTGCCGTTACCGTCACTCAAATCAATGTCAAGCTTCTGCACCTTATCTTCCGCACGGCAACCCTCGCTGTATCTTACAAAAGCCCACATATCCGTACAGCACCTGTCGATAATTCTAAGCTCCTCAATGGCAAACGGTATAGAAGGTTTGGTTAAAGAAATACCATTCTTGTCCATGCTTGTATCCATAATCATATTTAAGCCTATAGATGCCTGCAAAGCTGAATCCACCAAACCCGGATGAAGGAAAAACTCACCTATTGTGTCCTGTACACAGTCGGGCAGGCAAAGCTTTGCCAGTACACAGTCTTTTCCGACATACAACCGGTCAATACCACGGTATCCTTCTCCATAGTCAAGTCCCATGGCACTAAAAGCACTATAACAGTAGTCTTTAGATATGCTTCCCTGACAGCACATGTCGCTAAGTGACTTGATGTCCAGGGATGGAACCTCTGAATAACTGTTTATTAAAACCCTTCCACTGCCGAATACTTCAGATTCGATACTTTCATTCCTCGTATCACTATATATTTCAAAAGCAACTTCTCCATTGTTTTCCGGGAAAAGTGATATACTTACCCGCAATTGACTGTCTTTCACAACAATAGGCCGTCTCCATACCATATCCCTTATGGATACACTTGTCTTGCCGTCTCCGGCTAATCCCGCAGCCTGCATAATAGCCTCCCTGACCATTTCAAGGTAGGCCACTCCAGGCAATATACGCTGGCCCCTTACCACATGATCTCTCAGGAAAAACTCCTGTCCCGTAAAGATTGATGTAAACCGCTGTTGCGAAAAATCGGAGGTGTTCTGATGCAGCAGCGGGTGGATATAGAAAGCAGGTGCAGCTTTACAGATACCACCGGTGTGAGTTTTTGTCTCTTTCCCGGAAGCCCAATAGTGCTCCCTTGCGAAGGGATAAGTAGGCAGATTCACCCGGCGAGGCTTATCACTTCCGAATAATTGACCCCATTCAATTTCATATCCCTGACTGTACATATCTGCCAAAGCATAAAGTATTTCTTTATATTTTTCACGTTCATCCCTTAATAAGCCGATCTTTTTAAGCTGTTCCTGAATGTACTGTTTAAGGACTTCCTGCTCTTTAAAATCCCTTGATATAGTCCCTTTGAAAAGGTTAGGCATCTTTTCTTTATTCTCTGCCTGCTTCAGTATATATAACGCAGCTTCTTTGTCCTGTACTACAACTGCCAAGCGACATTCGTAATGCCGACGGCCTTCAAGCAGGGTATGGCTTATTGCATATAAGTCCTTAACATGGGCATCTTTACTTTCCAATAGAGCAATCATATCCTTGACTCTTTCCATTAAGGCATCCTGCGTCTTGGCAGATAATGCAATAAGATAGTATGGAGCCCTCTTCTCAAATGAATTATCCTTCTTGTCATAACTTTGAAGCACCACATGAGCGTTGGTTCCGCTCATACCGAAAGCACTTACAGCACCGCTCCGTACTTTTCCATCCTCCCTTAGCC
>JAEZNF010000386.1 GCA_023441845.1 Bacillota bacterium
CATAAAAATAATAATTCCTAAAATTTAAAGCTATGATACATAAGGCATTGCACTGGCTCCATTAATTATATCGCTAAACGATACCTCGGGGTACCAGTCTGGTTCACTTTTACGATGCCGTTTCCAAGTGGTAATGGACTTAGAAGAAGTGTATGGACAAATAAAATCGGTAATGATTTTATAGACATAGCATTCCAAGCTGCAAGAAAGGCCGATCCTAATGCACTTCTATTCTATAATGATTATAATATCGAAGACATGAGTGCAAAATCCAATACAGCATATAACATGATTAAGGGTATGAAGGAAAGGGGAATTCCAATTGATGGAGTAGGATTCCAATGTCACTTTATCAATGGAATGAGTTCTTCCCAGCTTAGTGCTATAGAACAAAACATTAAGAGATATGTGGCTCTTGGAGTACAGGTATCAAATACTGAGCTTGATATTCGTTGTAATACATCTGAAAACCAAACTACAGCGTTCCAAACTCAGGCTAGCAACTATAAGTCATTGATGCAGATATGCCTTAGGAACTCCAATGTTACAACATTTGTTTTATGGGGATTCACAGATAAGTATTCCTGGGTTCCAGGAACTTTCCCTGGTACAGGAACTGCTTTGATTTATGACAGCAATTTAAATCCAAAACCGGCTTATACATCTATCAAACAAGCATTGATGCAATAATTAAATATTATTAATTTATGGAAAGAGATATTAATAAATAAAACTTTTAACGAAAATAAGAGGGCTGTAAAATAAAGAGAGCTAAGTGCGTGCGATGCTCTCTTTATTTTTGCCATTAAAACGTCTTGTAAAAAAGTATTAAAAGATAAATGATATTCTTATTTCAAGAAGAAAATTATATTTAAGAAAAACAAAGAAAACAATAAAGGTCAAATTTATTTTTATTCAATCAAGTCGGTGTTTAAGTATATTGTTACATTGTGTTGTATAAGGGGCAAAACTATATTATAATGGGAAAAGAAATTCCTAATTGTTTTTATGGATACTTTCGGTATATATTCAATACAGTTATTTATCTTCTGGGGGCACGAAAAATGGGGAAAGTTAAAAAGTATCAAGGAAAAACCGATTTTGATAACTTTAGTGAGAAGAAGTCTTATAAAATTGATAGAAAAGATTTGATTATAATGTCAGTTATGACTTTAATATATTTAACTATAGCAATTTTTAACCTGGGAAGTACAAAAGTTCCACAGACTTATTGGAAAGCGGAATTTAAAGGTGAAACTTTTACTGTAAACTTTGAAAAGGAATGCCAAATTTCCAAAATGGCTTACTATGATGGTGTAGGTGAGATAAATTTTAAGGTTGAATACATATCAAAAGACGGCAAATATATTTCTTTACCTGACCTGAAAATTGACTCGGATAAGAATTTGAGTTGGCGTACCTACGATTTAGAGGAAGCGACAAAGGCTTTAAGGTTTACTGTCGACTTACCAGGTGGAACTTTGAATGAAATTGTCATGTTTGAAAAGGATAATAAAGAACCTTTAAAAATAAGGTCCATAACAAATGAAAATGTCAGTTCTAAAGGTGTTGGAAAGATTGAAAACCTGTTTGACGAGCAGCATTTTGATACATATGACCTCAATTACATGAATTCAGTATATTTTGATGAAATATTTCATCCTAGAACCGCATTTGAGAACATTCATGGAATGGAACCATCAGAAACATCACATCCTCCACTTGGAAAGCTTTTTATTGCTTTAGGTATCTTAATATTCGGGATGAATCCATTTGGATGGCGTATTATGGGAACACTCTTTGGTGCAGCTATGATACCTTTATTGTATATGTTCGGCATTAAAGTATTTTCCAGGAGAATATGCGGATTTATCGGTGCATTTTTAATGATGTTTGACTTTATGCATTTTGCTCAAACAAGAATAGGTACTATTGATTCATACGCGACTTTCTTTATAATACTTTCTTATTACTTTATGTATGACAGCTTTATTAACAAGTCTTATAATGTCAGACTCAAGAAGTCATTTTTGACGTTATTTCTTGCAGGCCTTTCCTGGGGTTTAGGATGTGCCTGTAAATGGACTGCTGTATATGCAGGTATTGGACTTGCAATACTATACCTTATATCAAAGATGTTGGAGTATATAGACTATAAAAAGGCCATAAATAAAAAGAATTCCAAAAAAGACATTCCTTCATGGACAGAAGGCTTTATTAAAAAAAGTATTATTATTCCTACTTCATTCTGCATTGTATTTTTTGTATTAATTCCTGCAACAATATATGTAGCATCTTATTTGCCTATAATTACTCTTCCGGGACCGCAGCATAATCTGGGTGAAGTAGTGCAGTATCAGAAAGACATGTATAATTACCACACAGGTCTTTTAGACACTCATCCATACCAATCCACTGCCGAAACATGGCCCTTGGTAAAAAAACCCTTATACGAGTATAAGGGAAAGAATCTTCCTGAAGGCAAGATTTCAGTTATTTATGTATTAGGCAATCCTGCAGTGTTCTGGTTTGGAATAATAAGTGTATTTTTAGTTTTTTTAATAGGTGTTTTTAAGAAAGATAAAAGGGTAATTCCTATACTGATCGCTTTTTCATTCCAATACCTGCCATGGTTCTTTATTGACAGGTGTTTGTTTATATACCATTTCTTCTCTGCCACTCCCTTTATGATGCTGTGTACTGTATATGTCTTATATTATTTAAAAGAAAGTTTTCCTGTATTTATGGCAGATATTTATATGAATGAAAAGGTAATACCTACTGTTCGGAATGTATTTAATGTTTTCACATTAAGTTATCTGGTTATTACTGTGGCCCTGTTTGTTTTATTTTATCCTTCAATATCGGGTATGGTGGTAGACCGAAGTTATCTTGATGTGGTAGGATGGCTGGGAATCAGGTATTAACGCAATTTGTCCTGTTATATATAATTCCTCTAAAATAGTTTATTTTTTAATTTATCTCTTTGAACAACTGTGGGTTGCAAAAATTAAAACTGGTACAAATAAAAGGTAAAATTAAGTACGTTTACAGGATAAATGCATGGTTATTTATGGCTAATTAAATAGCTTCAACAAAAAAATTCCCAGTCTAAAACGCTGGGAATCCTTTTTGTTACATAGAAAAAAAAGCCATTATAAAGGCTTTGCTAAAAACAAAAAAACTAAGAAGCTTTATTGTACCGATGGTAAAGCCCTTCAAGAATTGCTTCTGAACTCAAAACCGTATCAGAAGCCTTTGTTTCGACAGGCTTTTCCTTAAGAACAGGAGTCTCGCATCCAATTCCCTGGTGAGTCCTTTCGGTATTATAATATTTTTCAATATACTCTTTCAGCAGCTTTTCTAGGTGTTTTCCATTTATCGGTATCACATGGTTTAAAAGCTCCTGCCGGATAATACCCACAGCCCTTTCACAAATTCCATTTTGCCATGGTGAATGATAACCCGTTCTTTTTGATTTGATATTTGCATTTTTTAAAAACATTTGAAATTCGCCTGATGTAAAAATTGAGTCATTATCATGGATTAGATAGTCCGGAGTCTCTCCGAAGGGAGTTGCATTTCTGACTTGCTGGCAAACCCAAGCCGAATTTGGATTTGAAGTTACTGCAAAATATTCAATTTTCCTGTGGTCATGGCTTATTATAAAAAACACATATAAGACCCTGAAAGTAAGCGTTGGGACAGTAAAAAAGTCCATTGCCCAAATGCCTTTACTGTGGGTTTTGATGAAGGTTTTCCATGATTGAATCTGTTTGTCTGTGGGAGCTTTTCGGCTTTGCGGAAGGTATTTTGAAATTGTGTTCGGGCATGGTGCATCTGAAATATTAAGAGCTACCAATTTTTCATGTATCTTTTCGGGGGACAATAGCGGATTTTCCTTGTGGATACGCTTAATCAAGGCTATTGTTGCCCGTGATATTCTGGGTCTGCCAGCTTTTGACTTTCTTTTCCAGAAGGCTTTAAAGGCTGTTTTATGCCAACCTATAACAGTTTCCGGCTTAACAACAACCAACGCTTCCTTCCAATTTGGTAAAAACTTTGACATGAGAACCCACAATTGACGGAATACAGAATTAACACGATGCTTGGGAATTTTATTATTCAGTTCCTGTTGCTGATAAATTGATAATTGGCTCCTAAGTGCTGTAATTTCAAGACTTTTTTCCATTGAAGACATAAACCATGTTTTTGTAAAAGCAAAAATTTCCTGAATCCACTGAAAAATAAATATTATAACCGATTTAAGCATATGTATCATACCTCCAGAACTTATACATAAGTCGATTTTAACAAACCTGAAAAAACTAATCAAAATAAAAGCAGCCATTGGAATTATGCATCAGTCAGAAAACAAAAATTACTTGTGCTGTTCAAGAAATGAATTATATGTTAGAATGAATGGTGTCTTTTCAATACTATATTGAGAGAATTTTTTGCAACAACTGATGCAACAACTAGTAAAAGATTTGATAAGATTAGATGTGATTAAGGCGATTCAAAATATCCTGAAACACCTTAAAACAAAGGGATTTAGGAATTAGTGAGACCGCATTGGATTTGCAGATTAAATATGGTAAGGATGAGGTCCCCGGTCCGATTCCGGGTGAGGGCTCCATATTACAAAGGATTTAATAAAAAAATTGCAACAATTTTGCAACAACCAGCAAAAAAATAAAAGTTTGATTTACTGTAAAGGTGAATCAAGCTTTTGTATTTTTGTGATATCTTAATGCAGTTTTTTGGTATAATGAATTTGCTGTTTTTAGTAGCCGGAGCCTCCTATCAGGAAGGAGGTGAACTTGATGGCTCCTAAACGTCAAAAGACGAAAAAATCCGAGTTACTAAATACAGTTGACTGGAAAGCAATAATCGGATTAATTAGCGCAATTATTTATTTGATTGTGGAAATTATGAAGAGGCTTTGATAGTCGGAACCCCGAGGAGCGGCAACTCTTCGGGGTTTTTAAACTTGATGGCTCCAATAAATTTTGCAACTTTGTTGCTTAATAATATTATACCCCAATTACCAAAAGCATTGCAAATAGTTTTTATGTAAGAGTTCAGTGTGTAGGGACACATATTTCGCAATAATGGTTATTAACCATTTCAACCCTATCTTTCGAGGACAGGTCTTGTTTCATCAAATTGATAGCCTTGCCTTAACATACTCTCAAAATATAAATCTCGCACCATTGGTGCGAGAAATTAGCTGGACAAAAAAGCATCCTTATAATTTATACTCTCCTTTATGTTCTTCACAGAGCCATAATATATGACCTTCGGGGGGGATAATCCTTTCTAAACCTCTATACAGCAGGATACATCAAATAGGGTATTAATTAATACCCTGCTGGATAAAAAGCTTTCGATACTCCCCATACCCTTCCTTTTCCAGATCTTTAACCGGAATGAACCGAAGGGATGCAGAGTTTATACAATAGCGTAAGCCCGCCGGTTCAGGGC
>JAEZNF010000403.1 GCA_023441845.1 Bacillota bacterium
TATCCGGGTTGTAATATGATGTTATATTAGGATTAGCTCCGTTATTCAATAGGATTTCGGCAGTTTCGTAGTTCCCGCTGGACATGGCTACTGAGAGGGCCGCCTTTAAACTGTCAGCATTTAAACCAGCCCCCTTATCTAACAAATTCTTTACAATAGCATTATTGCCTTTCATTGAGGCGATTCGGATAGGTGATTCAGCAAGTCCGTTTAGGGCACGATAATCATCAGGTTTTACATAATTCAATAATAAGGCGGCAGTATCTGCGCGGCTATTATAGATGGCATAGTTTAAAGCCTTAATAAGGGTGGCCTTATCTTTGTTATTGGCAAGAAGCTTCTGCACCCTCGCAGTATTTCCGGCGCGGGCTGAATCAAGAAAACCTGTAAAAAAGTTGGCGTATAAAATTGATGAAATAATTATCAATATAAGAACTGCTGTTGTGAAAAGAAAAGATTTCTTCATAAAGTCATCTCCCTGAAAGATTTTTTGTTATATAAAATAGGTGAACTATGCAAACCTTTTGCTGTAAAGTTTAAATGCCTTTCCGGAAACAAAGTAAAACGGTATTGGCAAAATAACACAACACAGTATGACGATATCGGGTCTGAATGCGTATTTCTGGAATGTAAGGCTTAATAAAATAAGCGTAAAAAATCCTGCATAGTATGAAAGAATAGCCCTATAAAACTTTTCAAAAGAGCTTAGCATAGTGATACATCCTATCTTTTCGAAGCGGATTTTTTTGTAAAACTGAAGTGAAATTAAATATAAAGCCAATGTAAGTATTAAAAAGCCAATAGATAATATTATAGCTTTACCAAAACCGATATCTATTTGAGGGTTTCCAGCTGATAAGAATAACGTTTGCATAAATGGCAGCTTTAAGAACTTTGATATAGAGCGTGGAGCGTTTACTTCCCGATAATGGATAATAAAAACTCCATAGAAAGAATAGAACAATGAAAACGGGAAGGCTGCAAAAAGAAAGGTCATAATGCTTCCAATTATGGATGAACCGCTAAGAGACTGAATTACCATGACAAACCCGAACACACATAACGAAAATGATAGGAACAGGATAAACCATTTGGTAATGTCAAAAAAGAACAAACTCCAGCAGAAATTGGTTATGAGCAGTGCATTCATCAGTATGTATATGACAAAGAACGATACAAATATGGTGTATAATCCTACGCACCATTTGCTTGTTATTATTTCATCCCTTTTAAAAGGCATTGATGCTGCAAGGGTATAATTTGTATGCTTCCTGTCGTAATAGAACAGACTTATCGCCATTAGTATTATTGTAAAGGTAATAATGAAAGCTGGAATTAAAATCCCATTTATATCTTGAAATAGATTCAGCCTGGGAAAGAAAGATTTTTCGAAGAATATGAAATTATATATAATATACATAACGAACAATTCCATAATAAGCAAAGGAATGAACCATTTAGAGTATTTCCAGTCCCTGAAGAGCAGTGCCTTACATGGTAATTTCATGAGAATATTCACCTCCGAACGAATATATAAAGATTTCTTCAAGATTTAAGTTTATCTCTTCAATAAGGGAAGCGCCCGATGAAATGAGCTTTTCTTCAAGAGACTTTGAAAACTTATTTGTAACAATATATAAGACACTTCCTATGTTACTGACGTTTAAAAACTCCTCGCTCTTTAATATGTCCTTCGGTATGCCGTTCTTAAAAACGACCTGGAACTTTCGCACTTTTTTCTTTATACTATCCAATGTATCAAAGAATTTGATTTCCCCCTTATCAATAACAGCAATGTTTTCGCAGATTTTTTCCAAATCCCCGAGGTTGTGGGAGGATATCAGAACAGTGGTTTTACGCTCTGCTGCATCGTCAAGTATAAGTTCGGTAAATGTCCTTTTAGCGACAGGGTCAAGTCCTGATGTCGGCTCATCGAGTATCAAAACTTCGGGAAGTATACTTAAGTTCAGTAATAGCGAAAGCTTGGCTTTTGTTCCTTTTGACAGTTCCCGAACCCTCTTTGACATAGGTATCTCGAAAATCTTATTGAGCTCTTTGAATTTGGCCTGGCTGAAATTTTTGTAAGCCAGTTTATAAAACATCAGCATTTCACTTATCCTGTAGGAAGCATAGTAATGGCATTGATCTGGTACATATCCAAGGTTTTCTTTTACTTCAGGATTTGAAAAGATATCAAGTCCTTTAAATGTAACCGATCCTTTATCGGGCTTCCAGATACCTGTGATTGTCTTAATCAAAGACGTCTTACCTGCTCCATTTGGGCCTATAAGTCCTAATATGCTTCCTTTTTGAATGTTCAGGTTTATGGATTTTAGAATTTCAGTTTCTCCGATTCTTTTATTAACCCCTTTTACTTCAATCAAAACTGATTCACTTCCTTTCCATTTCATCATAAATCTGGTTTAGAATTTCGGTTATTGTGTTCTTATCGATACCCATATAGTGGGCAGTGAAAATTATGTCTTTTAATGACGTTTTTATTTTCCGAAACCCTTCTTCATCTGCTTTGAAGGAGTAATCCAATGATACGAAGGTTCCCCGCCCTGCTACCGTATCAATCACTTTCTGGCGCTCAAGTTCGATATATGCTTTGCTTACGGTATTCGGGTTTGCCAGTATTATTTTTGACAACTCCCTTACAGATGGAATCTTTTGGCCGGGTACAAGAATACCCTTCATAATGTTTTCTTTTATTCCGTCAATGATTTGCTCATAGATCGGCTTGCTGCTTCTGGAATCAATATTTATCATACTCATCACTCTTTAAATGTATTAAGTGTACTATGATATATAGTACACTTATATAATAACATGAATACCATTGATTGTAAATAATTCTAGATAAAAATTTTATAAAATAAAGAATAGAGGCTCGAAAAATAAAAAAATCCTGGGAACTCGTTAAACCAAAGAGTCCCAGGATTTTTAATAGTATAATATAATTTGAAACACCCTATATGTCTGATTTGTCTTATAAAAATGTACTGATTAGATTTTAAAAATTGAAATTGATTTATTAAGTTCCTGTATCAATTCATTCAGAAGCTTTGATTGTCCGGCTACTTCTTCAACGCCGCTTATCTGTTGCTCGGCAGTAGCAGTAACTTCCTCGACCGTAGCTGCTGTCTGTTCTGAAACAGAAGAAATATTGTTAATGGCTTCAAGGGTTTTTTGCCCTGAATTAAGTATATGACCAAAAGATGCTTCGAATTTACTCATGAATTTACCGATGTTATTCATTGATTCGAATATGGCTTTAAATGCCTGGTCTGTCTGATTAACTGCGTCCATCTGCTGTTTTATTATTGTATCATGAGTATTGTTTGCAGATACTACTGCCAATTCAGCTTTACTTTTAATATCCGTAATTACAGTGCTGATTGTTGATAGGGCGTCCTTGGTCTGATCTGCAAGTTTTTTCACGTTTTCTGCCACTACTGCAAATCCTCTTCCGGCTTCACCGGCTCTTGCAGCTTCTATAGCGGCATTTAAGGCTAACATGTTTGTCTGTTCAGAAATATTGCCGATAAACTTGATTATTTTTTGGACTTCTTTTATATCGTCATTCAATACATTTATGCTGTTTAAAATTTCTTCCGTCGCTTGGCTTGTGTGTATGGATTTTTCATTGAGTGTTTTAACTGAAGTTAGTGCATTTTCGCTGAGTGATTTTGTATCGACAACTATCTCGGAAACTTTTGCTAATTCACTTCCGACGTTATTTATATCACTGGACATGATGTTTACAAATTCCAGTGTCTTTAAGTTGTCTTCTGCCTGTTCTGCCGTACCCGTGGCAATTTGCTGCATGCTTTCGGCAACCTGTTCTACAGAAACACGTATTGAAGAAGACAAACCGCTGACTTTCTCGGAGCTCATAAGTACATTCCGGGATGAATCGGTCACTTTAGATACAAGCATCCTTATATTTGCAACCATGTCATTAAAGTTACTGCCCAAAACGGAAATTTCATCATGGTATTTATCGGTAAGAGCTATATTAAGATTGCCGTCCTTGGCTTCCTTCATAAGAGTTTGCAGCTTTTCAAGAGGCTTGGATATGCTGCTTGAAATAAACATTGATATCAAAATAGCAAGCAGGCATAGAACAAACCCGACTAAGAGCATTGTATTCCTGATATCCTTTGAATCTGCCTTAATATATTTAAGAGGTATTGTTCCTACAATATACCAGTCGGTACCGTCTATCTTTGAGAAGCAGGTTAAATAGTCATTGCCGTTAATTTTAGCTTCAAAGGTGCCTTTTGTGATAACCTTTTTATTTTCTTTCTTGTCAGAAGACTGTGATTTTTTAGCTTCTCTGGATAGTCCTTCGATAACACCCGCATTCGGATATTTTGAGCTGACCGGATATTTCGTCAGATTATTTGACGAAACAACTGCTCCCTGCGAATCCAGAATAAGTATGTCGGATGAACCGGCAATATCCACGCCCGATATAATATTGCCCAGAAAACTTTTTTCGAAAAATATTACCAATGTCATCAAGGGGGTAGATGTAGTTTCGTTATAAATCTGTAATAAGGACAAGACATAGGAATCTTTGCCGTCTCCTCTTTTTGCAGAGAGCCATAAGGGTTTTCCTTTGCCCTTTGAAGCCAACTCTTCCAACTCTTTTTCTTTATACGTTATATCGCTTACCGGATCATTAAAATTAGTCAGAACACTTTGTTCTTTGTTTATCAGTAAAAAACCAACGCAGCCATCAATTGTTGAATATGAAAACTTTCCTGAAAAAGTGTTATAAATCCCGAGATTTAGATCCTGTATATCTATGACACCTTGATCAAAGTCATTTATATACCCCATAACATCTTTGTTGTTTTGGCACTCTTTTATACTATTCTCAATGGAAGTCATTGAGTTCCTTATACTTTGTGAGGATTGTGCAGCAATTTCACTGGAATAAGCCTCTATTTTTGTTTCAAGAGCGGTACTGGATTTGTTATAGCTTAAGAAACCGAGGATAAATAAGGGAACGCTCGATAAAAGAATAAAGAAAACAATAAGTCTTATCCGAATCTTTGCAAATCTGAATAAACTTGCAACAAAGTAGAAGGCCTTAGAAAACTTATGTGCAGCTGTAAAACCACTATTTCTTAAAAGTTTTTTCATGAAGGGTAGCCACCTTTCATAATTATTATAAAATTATAAAAATTAAATACTTTTGGAAAATATACTTTGTTACAAGCAAAAGAAGTGATTATACGTTACTTATATTATCTCACTTTTGAATGTATTAGTCAATGAAGTAATTGGAAGTAGTCTGTTTGTGAGAACAGTTATTTGAAAAAATAATTTTCTTTAGTAATGTAAACAGGCTCACAATGTTTTGTAAACATAATTGAAATTATTAGCGATAATTTATGAGATGATGCTTAATGGGATAGTTCGATAGGCATGATACAGGCTAAAAAGTATTATATTTATCCCTAACTCCTGCAATTTGTGTTATTATTACAGGAAAGGGATTTTAAAAATGCAGTACATATTCTGCGTTGAATTAAAATAAGTTAATAAAAGGCGGGAGAAAATTATGAAGCTGAAATCTAAAAAACAATGGAAGCAAATTATATTTACTACAGGTTTTATTGTAAGCATACTGACTTCAAGTTCATGTATAAGTTTTGGAGAAACTGCAACTCCGGATTTACCTTTAACTACAGAGTCTTCTTCGCAATCATCTTTTAAAAATGTTAATAAAGTGATTTTGGAGATTGGAAATGCCAAAATGTCGGTGTTTAATTTGCATGAAAAAACACCGTACTATAAAGATATAGATGCATCCTCACAGGTTGTTCCGCTGATAAAGGACGGAAGAACACTGCTGCCTCTTCGTTCAATTGTTGAAACATTTGGAGGAACTGCTTCCTGGAATTCCGAAAACAATTGTGCACAAATAAATATTAATAACAAGGAACTCTGCTTTTATCCAGGTAACAGAAATTTCGAAATAAACGGCAAAAAGAAGGAACTCCTTGTTGCGCCTGAAATTATAAATGGGCGTACTTATCTGCCTTTAAGAGACTTTTCGGAAAATACGGGATTTGTTGTTGAGTGGAAACCGACCGATAAGTATAATAAAACATCCCGGGTAGAGGTTGTAAAGCCTTATAAAGGCCTTTTATCAGCTTATACAAACGATGCTCAAGGGAAAAAATGGGGTTTTATTGACAGCGAGGGAGCATTTATAATTAAGCCCCAGTACAAGGATGTATCTGAGTTTAATATGTACGGAATTGCAGCGGTAGAAACAGATGAGGGAATTGCCTTAATTAATTCAAAAGGAAACTTATTAACAAAGCCTGTATTATCAAAAGATAATTATGGTGTATATAGTCAATTAGCTAACGAAAATAACATTATCATAAAAGGCGTTAATAATATAAACTATGTTTATAGTCCCGAGGGAACGCTTATCCTTGAAACGAAAATGAATATACAGAGTATTTATGACAATTTGATTTCATTTGATGACTTTAAAATTGATAAAAAAACAAGTGGATTTATTGATTTTAAAGGAAATATTGTGGTTAATGCCGATTACAGTTATGTCGGTTCGAACGCGAACGGCATGTATTATGGCAGCTCCGGCTATGAAAACGGAGATGTTAAGACATATTTTAATGAAAACGGAGATAGTATTAAAGCGCCGGAAAGTGGTGCGGAATCTTACACCCCGCATTATTCTGACGGTATGATGGCGTATAAGGATTCAAAAACCAACCTGTTCGGTTACAAAGATGCATCGGGGAAAATTGTAATTTACCCAAAATATAAATTTGCAGATGACTTTATTGATGGTTTTGCCTATGCAATAATTTCAACCGATCAATATGATGAAGAAGTAGTAATCATAAATAAAAAGGGTAAAGTAGTTTTTAATTCCAATGAATATTGGAATGTTAACAATATAGGTAATGGATTGTTTACAAGCGGTATATTTCAAATGAGTGTTATGGATGCTAAAACTGCTAAAAGTTTTCCGTCAAAAATTTATACAATTAAGTTAATAGATGATAATCTTGTATGCATTTCGGATTTTTATAAGACATACTTTGTTGACGCTAATTTGAATAAAATCAGCACTATGCCTACTTTTGAGGGATATGGCACAGTTACTGTCAATGGAGAAATCCTGAAAGTATCTACAAATAAGGTAGAAGGTTATTTTAAAAAGGATGGAGGTCCAATTTGGACTATGCCTGAAACAACCGTCAACGTTGAAAATGGAATAAAAATTCATTATAAAAAGATTTGGCCTTCTTTGGGAACTACTATTACATATCCGGTTATTGAAGGCATTAATGACAAAAAGATTGAGGATAAAATCAACTCCAATCTGAAGGAAATCTTCTCTGTAACAGAGCCGGAAAATTCGGAAACTGCAGAAGGTGAGGAATATTGGTCAACTACTGATGTGTCGGTATTGTACGGTACGCCCATTCTAAACAAGGATGTTCTCATCATTGGGGAAGATTTATATTTCTATGGCGGTGGTGCTCATGGTTCGGGTTCAAGTAAGTATATAAATATTGATTTAAGGACAGGGAATACCTTTACTTTAGACGACTTGATAAAAAAGAACTCAGGCTTTGAAAAGTTTATAACCGGCTATCTGGCGAAGCTGACCGGTAGGGAACCGGAAGCGTTTTCGTTTGATGACTTTGATAGAACATACAGCTTTGGATTAAAGAAGGATTGTTTGGAGCTTGGCTTTCCGAGCCACAATTATTCCTATACAATTTTCTATAAAGTCCCTTACAGTAAGATTATGAACTTTATAGATACGAGCGGTACTTTGTGGAACAGTTTTGACAAGGATACGAATAGTATTTTGGTTGATGAAGGAATTGATAAGGAAGAAGTTGTAGAGCTGATAACCGATTATGAAAATAATTTTGTTGAAGCGGTAAACAGTAATAATTTTGATCTGTTAAAAAATACTCTTATACCGGATAGCAGCCTGTACAAATCACAGAAGGCCCTTGTTCCTGAATTGAATAAAAAGGGCATAAAGGAAGAGCTTAAAGAATTCAGTATTGAAGAAATTATATTTGACGAAAATAATTATATTAAAGTGACCGTACGGGAAGTAATCGGTATTTCTACAAAAGGCGGACCCTATATAGATAAGGAGTTTTTATGGTCATACAAGTTAGGCAGGAATAAAAACGGAGATTTGCAAATGTTTAATATTGAAAATGCCGGCAAGTAGTTTCATATTTCATAGATGATTATTTGATTTATAAAAGGCTCTAACAGTAATAGAGCCTTTTTGTTATCTGAAATAATATCAGCATATCAGAAAAAATGAGTCTGTAATTACATTATTATTAAGTTATAATAGTGGTATAATCTTTTTTTATTTCGTAAAAAGGGGGATTTCTCTGTGAGCAGAATTAGAAAGGTTTCTATAGGATTGGCGGTTGTTATGGTTTTTCAGGTAGTATTCGGTATGGCATTTATGAGCCGGGCCAGGGCGGCAACTCTTACGGTTGCAAAAGACGGCAGCGGAAGTTATAAAACTGTCCAGTCGGCAATCAATGCCGCTAAAAGCGGTGATACTATTCAAATTAAAGATGGTACTTATTCTGAGCAAATAACGATAACTACTTCAAATATTAAGTTAATAGGGCAAAGTAAAACAGGAACAATAATTACAGCTTCAAATTACCAGGAAGCTGCAGGTAGTGCTGAAAAGGCAGCAACAGCAAATATAAGTGCATCAAACTTTTACGCTGAGAATATTACTTTTGTGAATGCTTTTAATGGAAACAGTACATCATCAAATCAGGATCAAGCCCAGGCTCTTTTTTCAAGAGGCGATAAGCAGGTGTATGCAAATTGTGCTTTTAAAGGCCATCAGGATACAATTTACAATTACAGCGGGAGACAATATTTTTATAATTGCTATGTGGAAGGTGACGTAGACTTTATTTACGGACCGGCAACGGTTGTTTTCGATAAATGTGAGATTTATTCAATCTCAAGAGGTTCTTCTTCCAATAACGGTTATATTACTGCTCCGGCTACCCAGGCAGGAGTAACCTACGGTTACCTGTTTTACAAATGTAAACTGACCGGCAATTGTGCTGCAAAAACCGTTAAACTCGGCCGTGCATGGAAAAATGAACCTAAAGCACTATTTAGAGAATGTGAACTTGGCGCACATATTGCTGATGTTGCATGGATTAAGATGAGTACAACATCTCCGGATCCTGCCAATCTGGACATGTTTGAATACAAAAATACAGGACCGGGATCAAATACATCGAGAAAGCAATTGAATCCATCCAGGGAAGCAAACTACACTATGGACAAGTACCTTGCAGGCAGTGATAACTGGAATCCGATCATCAACGGAACAGTTTCAACGCCTACTCCTACCGTTAGAATCACCAATACATCTACACCTACCAATATACCTACTAATACACCTACCAATACACCTATAGAGTTAAAAACTCCAACCGATACGCCGGTACCAACACCGAAAAGCATTGAGGATTTAAATGGCGATGGTGCCATAAATATGTCCGATATTATGCTTATAGCCAGTGCTTTTAATAGTGTCAGTGGAAGTGCAGCATATAAAATAAAATACGATTTGGACAAAAACGGCGCAATAAACATGGTTGATGTTATGATAGTAGCTGCAAAATTTAATACCTTTGTACAATAAGCGACATTTGCTTAGAAAACAATTTTGCTTAAGCAAATCCGGCCATACAGCAAAGGTAAGGCCGGATTTTTTGAATTTCTATCAACATATTTATTTACGGTGCAGGTTTTGTACTTCCTTTTATGTTTGTCTCTGAATTCGACGGGTTCTTCTTAATAAGACTTTTACCGCTTTTTATAGAGTTGAGAATTCCGTCATAATCTTCGTAATCGGCAGCTGATTTGGTTGGTCCACGCCCCAGTTCAGATTTGAAATACTGATTTATTATATCGGAGGTATCATTCATATTGGGTATAAAGAAAGAAATTACTCCAAATTTGCCTTCGCTCATACTTGTCGAAGTACCGGGAAGAGTAAAGGTTTTAATATCATCCACTTTAAAGTTTGTTGCATTTTGAGCCAATTTGATGGCATCGCTCGCTGTAATATTAGTCTCTAAATTTTCCAGAACACTGTCAATAATGCCGCTTGCTTTCGTTAAATACTTTACATTTTTCTTTTGCCGTAAAAGTTCTTTTATGAAATTCTGCTGCGCCAGTTCCCGGTTAAGATCACTGCCGTCATAAATTTTCCGCACATCTTTGTTGGATTTTGATGCCTTTCTGAACCTTAAAAACTGTATTGATTTTTTCCCGTCCAGAAGCTGATAACCTTTTTTCAAGTGAATATGCAGATTTTGAATAGGGTCGTCATAGTCCATGTCAGCCGGTACATCGTAGTATACACCGTCAAGCTTGTCTATTATTTTAACCAGACTATTTACGTCTACATAAGCATAATATTTTATGTTTACACCAAGTAAGTTGCATACAGTCTCAACAGTACGGTCAGCTCCGCCCACTGGATAAGCAGTATTTATTTTTGGAAAATTAGACCCCTTTACGTGTATTCTGGTGTCTCTGGGTATTGACATAATACTCATATCCGTAGTCATTGGGTTGAAGTTAATCAGCATCATGGTATCGGCGTTTTTTGCAACCTTATCGCCGCCTATCAGTAATATATTAACAGGCGTGCTTTCTTGTATCATAGGTTTTACCAGATTATATGCAAGACTTTTTTTCCCGGAATCGCCATTTGCACTAACCTCTTTTATAGAAGTTTCATATATGTACATTAAGCCTATACCGCAGATAAATAAAAATGAAGTCATCATTATTGTCAAAATTAAATAAAATTTTCTTAAGTTCATTGTTTACCACGTACTCCTTCACTAATTTAATTAAATATCTTATAAAATTACCCTATTACCATATTACCATACTTATTGATTCTATCATTGAGAAGTATGAAAATGTTTACAAAATAGTTAAGAAATCTGCCTCATAATTTAATTGTAAAGTATAGTATATCCAAAGATTGAGTATGGAATAAAATAGTTATTGTTATTCCATAGAATATGAATTATAGTTAATACTAATACATATTTGTTTTGAAAGGGGTAATTGTACTTGGAGAAACATGTTATCGGCATAACTATTGGCGATCCTGCGGGAATTGGTCCTGAGATAGTTTTAAAAGCTTTAAAGAATAAAGAGCTGTATTCAATATGTAAGCCTCTGGTCATAGGG
>JAEZNF010000420.1 GCA_023441845.1 Bacillota bacterium
TATTAAGATACCTCCGTTTATAATACATCCTGTTCCTATAATAATTTTAGCGTTAAATCCTGCCTGTAACATTAATCTGCCTGTCAAGAAGCCTATATTAGCATTCCTCAATCTTCAATTTTATTAATTTTTTTAATCCACCCCCTATCTGTCATAAACCTTCTAATGCTGGCAGTAAGCTTGTCCGCTGCCCTCAATACCTTTATAATGAATATCCTTATCCACTTTCTTAAGAATATCTTCTTGACAGTGTGAAAAGGCGCCTCCCGTTTTTTATTAATGTCATCAATCATTTTTTGACCGACTATACAAGCTTTTTCCTTTAGCTCTGCATTATCAGCTAATTCTCCAAGAACCACCTTATCGACAATGCTTTCACTAAGCATACCGGATATAATACCATTTCCCATAAAACTTGTATGCCCCAGACTTGCACAATACTTCGCAACCTTTCTCGAGTTACTTACAGAACTGGTAGATACCCCTATAATATACTTACCTGAAAATGCTATATGGGAAGCGCTTGTAAACGCCAATCTGTCCAGAAAAGTCTTTATTTGTACAGTAGGCCTCCCACTGTAATACGGGCTGCCAATAACTATACCGTCCGATTCAAGCATTTTTGCCTTTAGCTGCATAAAGTCATCATCCTTGCAGCATTCACAGCCAGCAGAATATTTGCTGCATCCTATACACTCTCCGATTACATAATCCTCCAGATGAATTTTTTCGCAATCGGCACCGGCTTTTATGCAAAACTCAAGAATCATATCAATTAACTTTGAAGTCGATCCGTGTTTATTCGGGCTGCCATTAATGGCTAAAACTTTCATTATTAATCCTCCATTTTCAACAAAGGCTAACGTGCTGCTAACTATGCCATAATTGTGCTACCGTATTTCTTTGCTATAAGTGACAGCGCAATATATTTATCGTCAGAATCGGTATTTATAATAACACCAGCTTTACCTTTATAGACTCTTAAAGCATTATCCAGCGCATCCTCATCAGCTGTCTCCATAATCATGGGCTCCCTCATAAAAGCTTGTGCGGTGTTAACTACATCTTTCAATAAATCCAAATTGGTATTATTCTTGTCCACATTCACACATATTGCGTCATAGCCCTCTGAAGCCAATTCAATAGCTTTGTCTACGACGGCCTCCATGTTGCCTGCCGACAGCTCATTTAACAAATTCTCATCAGTTTCGGTATTTATATGTCCAAGATTCAACTCTTTTAGACTTTTTACATCAATAAGCTTTACACAGGATGTAATAGCATTTCTAACTGTTCGGCTTTGGTGCTCTCCTGCATTTACCCCTTCAATACCGGCCTTTATCGCTTTAATATGCTCTGGAGTAGTACCGCAGCAGCCTCCAAATAACCTTACTCCATACTTTACATATTCTCCGGCCAGACTTAAAAACTTATCCGGTGATTCTTTAAATACCGCTTCCCCATTGATCATTTCGGGAAGTCCTGCATTAGGCTTGACACATAATGGTATATCACATACCGCATACATGGCCTTTATTATTTCCAATAATTGTTCAGGGCCTAGTGAACAGTTTGTACCTATCATATCCGCTCCGAGTGATTTCAATACAACAGCAGCTACCATAGGATCAGTACCCATCAAGGTCCTTCCGTTTGCTTCAAAAGCAATAGAACATATTACCGGTATATCGGCTATGTCCTTTGCCGCTATAAGAGCTGCCCTCATTTCGGCAAGATCGGTAAAGGTTTCAAAATTAATTACATCAACACCGGAATCAACCACAGCTTTTACCTGCTCCTTAAAAGCCTCATAGGCCATTTCGAAAGTAAGATCACCCGAAGGCTCAAAAAGCTTTCCCAGAGGCCCGATAGATGCCGCAACAAAACCGTCACTTCCCATAACCTCTTTTGCCAATTTCACACTCTTATAATTCAGCTCATAAGTCCTGTCACCCAAGCAATATTCTTCAAGCTTCATCCTGCTGCCTTGAAAAGTGTTGGTTTGTATGACATCTGAACCGGCTTCCTTATATGAACGGTATACGTTTCTTACTTCATCCGTATGTGTATCATTCCAAAGTTCAGGACACTCTCCGCCTTTTAAGCCGAACTTGTGCAGCATGGTTCCTTTTGAACCGTCATAAACAAGAACTCTTTTATTTATTTCATCTAAAAAATTATTTTTCAAGATAACCACCTGTCCTAAAAGTTTTAATTGATTGTACCATCATATTAACATGTCTTTGTACCTGACAGCGATAACGTATAGTTCTCACATAAATTAACTATCCTGTTAAATCTCACCTCATAGTCTATTCTATCATTGTTTGGGAAAGTGACGCTTGCCCTGCCGACCATTTCTTCCTTTGCCTTTTCAACCTTTACTTTAAACTGGCTGTGATCAACTACTCTAAAAATACTTTCATAATAAAACCTGTTATTGTATTCCTTTATGATATCCAAAAGAATTTTCTCATAAGGTTCTGCCTGCCGAGACATAAATACCCCCAAAAACATTTTATCTCATTATATCAATAACTTCTCCCAACTTCAACTAATAATTTACATACGACATATAGGGATTTATAGCATAAGTAAAGTAAACAGTATGAATAATATCCGTTTAATAATCGCAAAATAATTTATTCAAATAACAATTATTGAATGTATTAATG
>JAEZNF010000552.1 GCA_023441845.1 Bacillota bacterium
ATCCCATGCAAATGCCTCCCTTAATAAAATCTCACAATATATATGATATTCACCCGGAAATTCATATGTGAGAGTTTACGACTTGTGAAGGTAAAAGTTTTTAAATCATATAGGCATAATTTCTTAGCGTATATTTCTATTTAATAATTTTGTTTCTCATTATTAATCATATTAAAAAAGGTTTCAGGGTCAAAGCCTAAAAGCCTGCATTTATCAAGCCTATAGAAAAGAGTTCTACAGCAAATTTGTAGCAACGCAGATATAGAACAATAGAAATTGAATACTTATAAAGGATATTACTTTCTTTCAAGTGGGAATTGTAACCAGCCTGAAATGTTAATAAATTGCCGGTTTTGAGAATAGAAACTATACATAACTTTTGTGTACCGTTTTTCACTTGGAAATGGTAAGGATGAGGTCCCCGGTCCGATTCCGGGTGAGGGCTCCATATTACAAGACATTTGATAAAAAATTTGCAACAATTTTGCAACAACCAGCAAAAAAATAAAAGTTTGATTTACTGTAAAGGTGAATCAAGCTTTTTTATTTTTGTGATATCTTAATGCATAATGCAGTTTTTTTGGTATAATGAATTTGCTGTTTTTGGTAGCCGGAGCCTCCTATCAGGAAGGAGGTGAACTTGATGGCTTCTAAACGTCAAAAGACGAAAAAATCCGAGTTACTAAATACAGTTGACTGGGTGATGCCCACCACATACCGTCTTCTTTACGTCTCGTAACACCATAATATTGGGATATACAAGACTGTGCTCTGGGTCTAAAATGCGCTATCTCAGCTTTCGTGCAAATTATAATGTTTCCTCTTCTGTAGTCAAAAATATTTCCGTTCTTGTGTATGATCGCTGGAGGCTCAACAATACGTTGCCAGGGACACGGCAAAACGTTAGTATTATATCAGATAGTTGAATTTTTTGGTTATAATAGGTATACAATACATCAGGAAACCCGGATAAGACAAAGGTTGAAGCAATAGCGTCTGCATATTATAGTAAAGACAGCAGGATACATCAAATAGGGTATTAATTATTAACCTGCTGGATAAAAAGCTTTCGATACTCCCCATACCCTTCCTTTTCCAGATCTTTAACCGGAATGAACCGAAGGGATGCAGAGTTTATACAATAGCGTAAGCCCGCCGGTTCAGGGCCATCTGTGAATACATGCCCGATATGGGAGTCTGCATT
The DNA here is from genome assembly GCA_023441845.1 of Bacillota bacterium. Taxonomy (GTDB): domain Bacteria; phylum Bacillota; class Clostridia; order Acetivibrionales; family DSM-2933; genus JAEZNF01. The sequence goes on from JAEZNF010000552.1 coordinate 1,205, forward strand.
TTTACTCCGCACTTCTGTTCTGACCATAAAGTGGCTTCTATCTACCTTTTCACAGACATTCTCTTTTTCAATGGGCTTTGTAAAACTGGGCCAACCGCAGCCCGAATCAAGCTTGTCCAAGGAACTGAATAATGGCTCGCCGGACACGATATCTACATAAATGCCAGGCTCTTTATGATTCCAGAATTCATTATTAAAAGGTGGTTCCGTAGCGTTCTCCTGTGTAACCTTATATTGCAGCGTTGTTAATCTTTCCTTAATTTCCTGTTTATTCGGCTTGGCAAATTTATTGTTGCTCATGTTCTACACCCCATACTTTATCAATAAACGCTTGCCTGCCTGAGCCTGCACGATAATTTTTATAGTGTTCAGGATTCTTTTTGTGGTAGTCCTGATGGTATTCCTCTGCAGGGTAGAACTCACAAACAGGCAATATCCTGGTCGCAATAGGCTTGCTAAATCTTCCTGAATTTTCAAGCCCCTTCTTTGAGGCAAAAGCAAGTTCTTTTTGCTCATCGTTAGTATAGAAAATTGCGGTCTGATACTGCTGTCCCCTGTCGTAGAACTGTCCTCCCGGATCTGTCGGGTCTATCTGCCGCCAAAAGGTATCCAGCAATAATTTGTAATCGGTTTTTGAAGGGTCGTAAGTGATTTGTATTGCTTCATAATGTCCACTCGTACCCGAACAAACCTCTTTATAGGTTGGATTCTCAATGTGGCCGGCTGTGTAACCTGACGTAACGTTTATTACACCGTCAAGTTCTTGAAAAGGTCCTGCCATGCACCAGAAACAGCCTCCGGCGAATATGGCATATTTATAATTGGGATTATTGTCATCTCTATTCAATCAAATCTCAGTCCTCTCAAGTGTGGATGTTATTTTTATTTATACCAACCTACATAGAATTTTATACATATTCTTCACTTTTAAGACCCCTAATATTATATGCTATATTAATAATCTTTCAAAAATTATTTCTTAAAGGTGAATCAAGCTTTTTTATTTCTGTGATATCTTAATGCACTTTTTTTGGTATAATGAATTTGCTGTTTTTGGTAGCCGGAGCCTCCTATCAGGAAGGAGGTGAACTTGACGGCTCCTAAACGTCAAAAGACGAAAAAATCCGAGTTACTAAAGACAGTTGACTGGAAGGCAATAATCGGATTAATTAGCGCAATTATTTATTTGATTGTGGAAATTATGAAGATATAAATCTCACACCATTGGTGCGAGAAATTAGCTGGACAAAAAGCCATTCCCTAAAAACCTTCAATTTTACTGAGTATCATTTCGCCTTTACTGAAAAGTATTGATGTATCAAATTGCTTTATAACATTAAGTCCTAATACTCCTAATGAAAAACTAGCTTCTGGAAATGTATGTGCATATACCTGCACATCTTCTAAAACAAAATTGCCAATCTTAAACTTTTTCAAAGTAATAGGCTCAACATATTCAACACCACTCGCTGTTACAATCCTTGTTTTTTCAATTCCTTCAAAATTATATCCCAATAAAAAAAGAATATCTTTTGAAATGACCGTATTTGAAGCACCTGTATCATAGGTAATTAACATGTTTTCAAACTTGGCCATTCTGATATTCCATAAATACACATTTATCATCATCAAATTCGAAGTAAAATCAAAGTTTATCTTGTTCATAAAAGCACGTTAACTCCTTCTGGTATTTTCCCTGCATATCTTATAGAAATCATAGAAGGATTATCTTTATATTTGCTCATATTTCTAAATACTTCATCCCTGCTTTTGCTATGCAGTACAACTTCACCTTCTATTAAATTGCCATCATCATCAGCACTACAATTGATTAAGAAAACCCATTCGCCATTATACTTTATATTTATTTCATGTATACTTTCCACCATAATTATCACCTCAAATTCTTAGTGCACTATAATTATATTATAGATTATTTTAGTAGTATTTATCAATAAACTGTGGCAAAAACTCCAGAGACACTTTATATTCAGAGGCATTTCGTCTAATGGTTTCATGGCTAGAGATTTGTAAGCGGCGGGACATGGCCAAATACTAGAATTATATAAAATAACTGTATTTTATTGTTATAATAGTTATTGACTGGATGCTTATTAATTTAATGAGCGAGAGGATGAAATGTAAATGACATTTATTCCTGGGTTTAGATCAAGAAAACCGTTGAAAATGATTATAGCATCGTTGTATTATATCGGCTGTTTAGGCATGCTAACAGAGGGGATAGGCTATACGTTAGGAATGTTTTCAATGCCTTTTGTTTTCTTTTATGCATTAAGCCTGTTTAAAAGCAAAGATAAACGATTTGCTTTACCATTTATTGCTTCTTTAGCAGTATTTTTTGTTGCTATTGCGGTAACACCTGCAAAAAACAATAATATTGTTAACAACAATAAGCAGGTAGAGCCTAGAGCAATCATGGCAATTACTTCTGCACAAAATAAAGAGGATGGAAAAAAAGAGCTTGTGGTAAAGGGTACATCCACGCCGATATCATCTCCTACCC
>JAEZNF010000594.1 GCA_023441845.1 Bacillota bacterium
TTGAGCTATTTTAAAGAATCGTGTTCAGCACAGCCCCGAAAATTATTTATGCGTTAAAGCGACATGTATAGCAATGATTTTTGGCATGTTGAGCCCTTATGTATTTTAAAGGTTTCTCAATAATAAGAATCTGTATTTGTTAGTTTTATATAATGTCAATCAATATGAACAACTAGCTCATCTAAAGGCTTTCGTGTCTTCGTATAGTCCAACTTGCCTGCATATCCCAAAGGTGTGAATGCCACCGGTTCATATCCTTCACCAAGTCCGACGATTTCTTTTGCCGCTTTTGGGTCAAAAGCTCCGATCCAGCAGGTTCCAAGGCCTAATGATTCGGCTGCCAGTATAACATGGTCAAATGCTATGGTTGAATCTACATCACTATAATTCCATCCGTCGGAACGAACCCAATTTTTTTCCGGTATGCTGAAAATTCCTAATATTATTGGAGCTTGAGCAAACCAGTCTTTGTTATAAATCTTTTTCAATTCATTTTCTTTGTCGGCAGTCTTTATTACTACCAATTTAAATGCCTGGCGGTTGCATGCTGTTGGAGCAAGACGGGCAGCTTCCAATATTTTTTGTAATTTTTCATCCTCCACCGGTTGATTGGTGTAAGACCGGACACTGACCCTTTTTTCAATTAACTCAAAAAATCCCATTGTGAACCTCCTTCATTTATAGTTATTTATATTTTATTCGGTTTTAATGTTTCTGATATATGTGTGGTTATATAGTTTGTTAAACCATACTATATCTATATGTTTTATGTATTATTGTACTGATTAGTATAGTTTACTAATTTTAGATTGTCAAGTTAAAATGGTAAAAGAAAAATCCTTTTGTTATAGAGGTCTGCTTCAAAACACTTAAAGCAAAAAGGGTTATTGACAAACGAAAAATATAGATGGCTACTAAAGAACTGACGTATTATCAAGATGTATATGGTTTATACTTGATTCCAACTAAAATTAAAAGCGGAAACGGTTAAATTACACTAATTACACTTATAATTTCGCAACTTTAAGAACTACAACAAACCATGAACTATATTATTAACAAATAAGGGAATGAGTATACCAGATGTAAAAAGTATATTCATTCCCTTAAAAGTACTATCCTTTAGCTATTTGGCTTGTGATGGAGGCATAAATAATGTGCTCGATTCAATTGGACTTGTTTTAGTACCTTTTTTACAACCTTTTATCAATTCAGTTTTTATCATGTTAAGAAGATTTTCAAAATATCGCTTGCGGATTGAGCCTTTGTAATATCCGATTGCGAGAGTCAATATGCCGTTATAGCTGGAAGCTACGAGCAGAAACCCTGGGGCACGCACTACCGGTGGTATAATGAAGGCTTCGGTAACGACATTTTCGCCAAATTTTATTAAAGACTTTGAAAGGATACCTATGTTTGATAATCCCGGAGAGCAATAAAAGCAATTTTGTGATTGGATTTCAGAAACCTTTGATAAGAATTTGGTATAACCGGCAAACAGGTGGAAATTCAACTTCTCAATACGTTCTGCGCCTGTAGCACTTTGATAACCTGGATTTTGACTTTTTTTACGATTCATTACCGATACTACCCTGGATAAGGTTCCTTCAAAGGGTTCACCCGATAATCTGGGTAATCTTGTAACTATACCCCCAGAAAAGTTCCTGATTGCTTCAGCTTTTTTATCAGGAAGATAGCGGCGCAAATCCACAGTCACACCGATATCCATTGGAATACCGTACAGTGGCTTAGCCATTTTAAACATCGCTCTATAAAATGCAGTAAGAATTAAATCATTGATTGTTGCACCTTTTTCCTTACTGTATTTGGACAATACATCCAATTGGCCCTTGGGGAGTTTGCAGATAACAAAAGGGGTGATATCCTTCCTTCCTCCCGACTTCCAAGGAAATGGCCACACAGTCCTAGGGGACTCTACCAGGGAATTATCCAGCTCAGGGTGCTTTATTCCAAGAGTGCGGAGTGCTCTATAATGATCCCTTCTGCTTCGTGCACTTGGTATTGGTATATAAATACCATCTTCACTATCAATACAGGAATAAATATGAGCTAGAAGATGGATATATTCCTTTGTACCGGCTCCGTCGCAGCATGTATGGTTGAGTTTTATACCTAAAGTGTCATTTTGACCTGAACGTATCAATTTTACTTTAACCATTGGGTCATGGTCCATATCTAATCGACTTTCCAAAAACCTGTGAACAGCTTTTTCTTCGTTGTCAGTTTCCTCCATGGAACAAAACATGGTTTCATCAATGTTCTCCAGACGTTTCCAATACGGCGGATCGTGTTCGATAAACTGACACCCCAAAACCGGTTCTGCATCAACAGATAATCTTACTGCTCTTGACAGTTTATCGAAGTCAAGTCTTCCATCAAGTTTCATTATAACTTGAATCTGAAAGTTTCCCATTCCATACCTGGCAACATAATTGCCCGTATCATGTGCGTAAGCTGGCATAGTATCCGAACTATCTGACATACCCCCATTTGCGGGTTTCTTTATGTTGGCGTGTTTTGAAAATACTTTTTTAGTTTTCTTATAATGACCGGTTATGTTTAATGTGCTCTTGAAAAACTTAGTTTTAGCATTACATAATTTAATTTCTGTTTTCATATTTAATTGCTCCTTTATAATGAAAATTTTAATGCTATACTACTCCAAAACAATGTTTACATAATTTGCTGGATGCTATCGCCGTAATACTATAATATGAAGCCATTCATGTAAGTGCCACTATTATATGATTATGTTAATTAAAAATAAAAAATAGTACTAACTCATGAGTCTTGAGTTAGAATACAAAAAATTAATGCAAATTCTCTGCACTGTTACAATAACTTGTAGTCAACATAGTCAACATAAAAGAATGTGTAACACTTATATCTGCTGCACCATAATATAGCATTATAAAGTAAAGCTGCGATATGCATCTTATGTCTACAGATGTGGCAGCAAGCATTGTAATTTGTAAATTTAATTTATGTGGAGAGGGATAGGTATGAAAAAAAGATTGATTACGATAAAATCCTGTTTCCTTATGAAAAGTATTTTAAAAAATTCAGTAGCAGGAGAAGTATTTTAAAGACCATGTTCATAAGAGCCAATCCGGGTTGCTTTGACTGTTTATACAAAGATATTCCACGTGGCTTGGCTAATTACTGGAGGAGAATCGAAAAATTACGCAAAAGTATGGTAAAAGGATGACTTAATAGAGGGATGTGTGTGGTGAAATGTCGACCAAAATTTGTTTCCCTGTTAAATATATTGAAGTAGATGGTATGGGTATTGTACACCATTCGAATTATCCGCTTTGGTTTGAAAAGGGCAGAAGGGACTATTTGAGAAAAGCAGGAGCTTCTAATTCCAAAATTACCGCCAAGGGCTTTTTTCTTCCTCTTTCTGAAATACAATGCAAATATAAAAGTCCTGCAAAATATGGCTATGAAATAATAGTTATTACAAAAATATTAGATATGTCCTGTGTCAAGATAAAGTTTGAATATGAGGTCCTTGAAAAGGAAAAGGGGAAGCTCCTTGCAACTGGGAAGACAGTCCATGTATGGACAAATCATAGGATTGAACCAATAAATATAGAAAAGGCAGCTCCCGATATTTATTTGCGGCTTAAGCAGTTTTTGGAATTTTAGAATAACATATGGTACAGGAAATGCAAAACTGCTTAAATCCTGCAATTAGATTGAGCTTGCAGAAAACTCAATAAAATCAAAAGCTCGGGGCCATCGAGGCCCTCTCGCTTTTGGCCTGATTTCTCTTCGAGAAATGGCCACTAATCAGAAGATATTGAACACTTCGTGTTTTACTTATTTGAGATAGGGAGATGTTTATGGAAAAGGGAAAATTGTTGGGCAAAGGTATGACGGCAGAGGTATATAAATGGGGACACGATAAAGTGTTAAAGCTTTATTTGGATAATTATACAGAAGAATGGATAAAGCGTGAAGCTGGAATTGGAGAGAATGTTCATAAGGCAGGTGTGCCTTCGCCTGATGTGTTTGACATGGTGGAAATTGACGGACGTAAAGGGATATTGCTTCAAAGAATATTTGGAAAAACAATATCAAACATTCTTGAGTCAGAACCTTGGACTCTTTATAACTATGCACAGCAAATGGCAGGATTTCATTACAGAATTCACAAATGTTCAACAGACGGGATACCGTCTCAAAAGGAAAGGTTCGAATATACAATTAAACTTTCTGCTGGAATACTGGGCAACAAGGTTAAAAAAGTCTTAGACTATATAGATAGATTGCCGGAGGGGAACAGTATATGCCACGGAGATTTGTATTTTAGTAATATAATTGTTTCCGGCAATAAAATGTCGGCTATAGATTGGAGCAGTGGTTACAAGGGAAACCCTTTAGGGGATGTCGCCAGAACATATCTGATATTAAATACGCCGGCAGTACCACCGGGAATTTCTGATATTGTGGCTGCGATGTCCATATATCCAAAATGGCTGGCATGCTGGATTTACATGAATGAGTATATGAGAATTGCAAAAGTTAAATTTGAGGATATCGATGCATGGATGCTTCCTGTAGCAGCGGCCAGGCTTAAAGACAAGGTTCCCGGAGAAGAGAAGTGGCTAATGAAAATTATCAATAAGCGATTGAAACAGCTTGAAACACAACCTTGATTACATTTGAACTACTTATATTTTAAAGGCTTTAATAGCCCTTCTATTTTTGTTTCAGAAATTACAGCGCCATCGGAAATTAGAGAATCCTAATATTTAATCATATACCACAATTTTTTACTACGGGCTTCGTAAGCTGCAAAAACACTGAAATTTTATCTTGCTATAATGTTGACATAATCTGATTTTGTAACATTTGTATATAAAGAACCATATTATAGTATTACACAGCATAATGCCTTAATGCAAATAAGCTTACGTATAGCCAAATTCTGGTTTTATGGAGAGATAAATATGGAAATTAAGATTAAATATGAAGATAATAAATTTAAAATTGAATATGAAGATTCAATTGTAAAACCTGACAATACATATAATCCATTTAATGTCATGGTTTCTAAGGCTTGTTTGGATTTTTACAACAAATTATACGGGAAAATGGCCCAAAACATGGTCAATTATTATACCGAAACTAACAAGATATATGAGAAATACATGAATATGAACAAACCCAAGATCGGAAAAATACCTGACGGTCCAGATGTATTACCGGCAAACGGGCATGATATATATAATTATGTTGCACGGTATGGGATTGGAAGTTTTCAGATTCAGGCTATAATGACACTCGATAGTATATTGGACTTCGCCAAACTGTCAAAAGCGGTAAGACTGTCGGTTGATGAAGAAACTGTTTTCGGAAGCCGGTTCGTTGAAGGAAATCCACCATATTGGAGACGTTTGAAGAACATTGACAAGGTGAAATTTTGTACCTTTGAGGAAGTTGTTGACGTTAATGAAGCTGTTCAAAGATTTTTAGACAGTCCTCTGAATATGGATACTGATCCAATGGTAAAAATAAAACTGATACGTTCGGGTGAATATGATACTATAGGTGTAAAAATCAATCATGCATGTTGTGATGCAACCGGTACTAAAGAATATATCCAACTTCTTTCAGATATATATTCAAGATTGGATCATGAGGATAGTATGTTTTCAACAACACCAAAAAGTCGAACCAGAATGGACCAGGATAGGCTATTCAGAGAAATTGGTATAAATGACCCGGATTCGGTATGGGTTCCCGGATCGGATATATCAGTACCCACATGGACATTTCCCTGGAAGCAGGGTATATCCAGTTCCGTCACCAAAATTGTGGTATGTAGGTTTACTCCGGGTCAATTGGATGAGATGAAAAGCTATGCTAAATCCAGGAAAGCAACAGTAAATGATTTGATTCTGACAGCATATTATAGAGCTATGATTAAGATGGGGCAGCCTGTATATGGTGTACCAATGCAGATTCCAATTACAGTTGATCTGCGAAGATACCTTCCTGACCACAAGACTGAGGCGATAAGGAATTTTTCCGGGTCGTTTAATACCTGGCTTTCTATGGTGGAGAATGAAGCATTTGACGAAACATTATCCAGAGTTAATTACATGATGAACGAAATAAAGAGTGGATATCCCGGTCTTCAAAGTGCTGTAGGACTGGAACGCTTGGAAAAGATAAGTTTCCAGGATACCCTTGCTTACTATCAAGCCGCATCAAGAGGTGATAAAAAGATATCACATTGCCCGGCTTACTGGGGTGACAAATGTGTTCCGACACTGACTAATATGGGTATTATATCGGAATCATTAATTAAATTCGGTAATATTACAGTTACTGATGCCTACTTTATTGCTCCTGTTGTCAGTGTGCCAGGGTTACTGATGGTGGCTTGTACTTACAATGGTATACTAACACTGGCTGCAGGTTATTTTGAAAATACAGTTCTCCGTAAAGATGTGAAAAGGCTTCTTAACAATATTAAAGATGAGATGCTGGAAGGCTGCAAATGTAAATAAAATTAATTATTAATAAAAAGACATGGATTTGAACCATGTCTTTTTATTAATAATTAGTGATTTGTTTTATTTACATTTGCAGGGAATTATAGTAGTTATCGGTCTTTATAATGCAGTATATAAATATATTTGGCATCTAAGGACTATAATTTCCCACGGCAGGTTTTAAAGGAGAACAAAACCGCTTTGCGGTTTTGTTCTGTTGAAGAATTTTATTTGATAAACCTAGATTTAGTGAGCTAAATAACCGCCATCGACTATCATTGATGTACCTGTTATGAATTTGGAAGCATTACTTAACAAAAAAGCTGCTGCATTGGCAACGTCGGCAGGATCCCCAACTCCCATTATCTGTCTCTTTTTTAGCTCATCCTCAAAATCATAATTATTTACAATTTCTTTTAATCCATCATATATTTGAGTTCTGATCATACTTGGAGCTATGGAGTTTATTCTTATGTTCTTTGAGACTAAGTCCAATGCCATTGACCTAATGGCACTGTCTAGAGCGCCTTTGCTTGCACAGTAAGCTGTCAGGCCCCTGGCTCCTACTTTGCTTGAAATAGATGAAACAGCTACTATACTTCCCCCATTATCGTTGTTCTTTCGTTTGGAAAAATGTTTTGCAAGTTCAACAAAGGAGAAAAAGTTAACAGACATGATATTATTTAAATCATTCAATTTCAAATACTGCAAGGGTATAGTCTGAGATATGCCGGCTGAATGGACAAGTCCGTTAAGCCTTATGCCACCACTTAATACATTATTCATCATATTTTCTATTCCATCCAGGTTGTTCAAATCATATGAGTAATAGGAATGATTGCCTGGCTCAAGTTCATTGAAAGCATCCTTAAGCCTTTCTTCATTTCGTGCCACCATAATAACATTGGCACCGATTTTACTTAGGAATATGGCGATGCCTTTACCAATACCGGAAGAGGCGCCAGTTACCATAATATTTTTACCGCTTAAGTCCATTGGATTAATCATTGTTTCTCAGCCTCCGGTAAAGTATTCATTTGTATATATCATTGGCAGGCAAACAGATTTGTCCATTTCAAGGTAAATTCCACCCCAGGATAATCCTACACCAAACCCACACAACAATAATTTTATAGTCTCTTTTGATTCTTCCGGTCCCAAAGCATCAACCAGGGTCAATGGTATGGATTCCCCGCTTGTATTTCCGTATCTGTCGATTGAGACAGGCATTTTTTCCATTGGTATGCCCAGTTTCTTAGCTAAATGCTTCAGAATAAAAAGATTGGCCTGATGAAATACATACATATCCACAGCATCCTTATCAATATTGTATTGTGACATAAAGCTTTTAAGGGTCCGGGGGACATCTGAAATAGTGAAAGAAAATACATCCGAACCATTCATGGCTAATTCGTACTCTGAGCCTTCCAGATTTGTTTTACTCCTGCTTCTCGCATGACCGGCAGGAACCATTATATTTTTAAAGCCGCTGCCTTTGGTATTAAGGAAGTACTTCATACTTTTCCCTACTGACTTTTCCAATGCTGTTGCTGTTCCTCCATCACCAAATATCATGGCGGTTGCACTGTCATTCTGATTAATTCCGAAATTACTGGTATCTCCACACAGTAAAAGTACCCTGCTTACATTAGGTGTTGAAATCATTGTAGCAGCTAGCCATACCCCATAAACATAGGCTGAGCAACCAAGATTTACATCAAAGGCAATACAGTTTTCACTTAGACCTAATCTGTGCTGCAGTACACAGGCTGTTGCCGGTACTGCATAATCCGGTGTTTGTGTAATCATGACTAAGGCATCAATAGAAGATGGTTCCCAATCCAATTTACTTAGCAGCTTAGTAGCCGCAGCATAGCATAAATCAGAGGCACATTGCTCATCCAATGCAACATGTCTTTTTTTTACACCGGTCATATTGACAAATTTTCGAACGCTCTCTTCACCAAATATATTATAGTATTCCTCACTTCTTTTTATGTTGTTAGGTACCGCGCATGCAATGCCTTTAATCTCTACATTATTTAATATTCCCGTTGCCAAAAGTGCCACCTCATTCCATTCTATCCATAATGTCCTTAACAGTAACAAATCCTTTTACTTCATTTGATGTAACGGCTTTGCCGAAGTCGCTATCAAACATTGCAATTGTAGCTATAAAAGCCATAGAATCCCATTCTCCGAGACTAGCCAATTCTATTTCTTCGTTAAGGGTATCTTTTTCAATATCCATAAGTTCTTCTAAATGATTTAACTTTTCCTTATTTGTCATACTATCGCTCCTTTTTATTTAATTAATTAAGTAGTTGCAAAATTTAAAAAAGACTCAGGATCGCCTTTACATAATACAATAATATGCAATACATAAAAATATGTGAATGGTTTTGTAAAGTTATATAAAGCAGCCTTATATTTGGATACTATATAAAGATAAACTGTAACATTAAGAATTACTTACAGGGCATCAAGTCACTTGCGAAGACACTTCGTAAGCTGTTTTAAAGCCGCCTGCGAAGATTTTTAAAGTATGGCTTAATACCCGGAGCCATATTTAAATGCTTTTATACAAAGTTGAGTAAATAAAATGTAAAAAACTGCTGAAATACGTAAGTTTAATATATAATATAAATATTGGAAATTATTTAAACAGATTACATTGCAAACATTTTGCCTAAAATACAAAGTTTGTTATCATCTAATTAAAAAGAGTATTAAAGTTCATGTAAAATACACCTCCGGCTAATATAATTATAGCAACTGTAATCAGTGTTACTCTTTTCAAATTTTCACGCTCCTCCTTTATGAACTCAAAACTCATTATTAATATCGTACGACAAATAATAAGTCAACAAGACAAAACAGTTTAAAATTATTATTGCTTGAATTTATGGTACTAAATAATCACCAGTTAATTTGATGTCTTCGCCGGCATCCGCAGGAGTGTAGCCTTTCAACCCCTTGATTATATCATCGGCTATATCTCCTTTCCCTGGAACAATCTTTGGTAGGTTGTCTACAACAATCTGTTTTGTGTTAGGTGGAAGTTTCCAGCTATGTTCTGATGTAGGAGGAGTTATTCCACCTTGTTTTAACGC
>JAEZNF010000612.1 GCA_023441845.1 Bacillota bacterium
AAGTTAAAGGATATACCCTCTGCCCTCGAAAAAGTTCTACAGTGCAAGGAAGATATTCAAAAGTTTGCCTCCATGCACTATAATTCAAAAAGTATTTTCTTCATTGGAAGAGGTCTTGATTACGCACTTTCCATGGAAGGCTCCCTTAAGCTTAAGGAAATATCCTATATACATTCGGAGGCATATGCAGGCGGCGAGTTGAAGCACGGAACAATAGCCCTTATTGAGAAAGGAACGCTTGTTGTGTGCCCAATAACCCAGGATGACCTTCTGGAAAAAATGATAAGCAATATTAAAGAGGTTAAGGCCAGAGGCGCTGTTGTATTGGCTATAACTCAAAGCAAAAATACAGATGTTGAAAAAGTTGCAGACCTGGTTGTCAGGATTCCCGATATAGACCCTCTCCTGGCTCCTATTGCCGCTGTTACACCGCTTCAGCTGTTTGCCTATTATATGGCTATAGAAAAGGGCTGCGACGTTGATAAACCAAGGAATTTGGCCAAGAGCGTAACTGTTGAGTAGAGCTGTATATTTTCTGCTTTTGCAATAACAGTGCCTGCTAATTGCATTAACCATGTTCGGTAAACTTGAATAATAAGACTCCTTGCAGGAAATAAAACCTCATTTCACGATTAAAGTGAATGAGGTTTTGTTATGTATTCCTAAGCTATTTTTGCGATTTTATTAACATTGCGCCATCGTTTCTCCGGTTTTAATTTAAAATCGGTGACAGAATCACCGGTTTTTTTATTTTTTTTAGAATTATTATTTATCAACCTGAAGTTATAATTAAGCTTTTTTAAATAATCCATTGCCGAGCATGCCTGTAAACCATCCCATCCGTCTCTCTTGAGAATTGTTTTTGCGCTGATTTTTTCGGCTCCGCAAAGAATCAAGCAATCCAGAGCTTTAGACTCAGTCCATTTACTCATTTATAATCCCCCTCTGTTTCCTGTTTCTGTTACATTCACAGTATATGGTATTGGATTATACATTTACAGACAAAAAGTTTGCAACCTATTCATTCTTTATTAAGCTCGCATCTATCAATAACTTTCAATAAAAACTTTACCTTTGTCTGTTTGGACCAATATTCATCGCTTTTCTTACCAGTTCTACAAATTCGCTGTCTTCCTTGCTAACAACAAGGCTCTTCTCATCCTTTTTAAGCGTATTGTAGACTTCTTCCATACTGGCAGCGGTATATTCACTATCCCTTAAAATTTCTGCAAATTGTGCTACCATATTAAGGAATCTGAATCTTGGAGTTGCGCTGTAAAAATCCTTTTTTACATCCGAGGATTTGATTTTTTTACTTATTTCATTTACTTCGCCGGTTTGAGGGTCCTTATACCGCAGTTTTACTACTGCTAAATTCTCCTGTGCCGTTTCTTTAAGCTTTACTTCATATAAGGCGGTTACAGCATGGCCTGCGCCTATTTCGCCTGCATCTACACTGTCATTCCTAAAATCATTATCCTTTAAACTCCTGTTTTCATAGCCAATAAGCCTGTACGTCTCAACGCTCTCCTCATCAAATACTACCTGAGCCTTCGCATCCTTTGCAATAACCTGCAAAATGGATGTAAGCCCTTCTGTAAAAATCTTTTCCGCCTCTTTCTGGGAGTCTATGTAGGAATAGTTTCCGTCACCCTGGTCTGCCAACTTTTCGAGGAAGATATCATTGTAATTATCCATACCAAAGCCGAAGGCCGAAAGAGTAATTCCTCTTTTGCTGTAGTCCTCAACGGTTTTTAGAATGTCCTCTGCATCTGTAAGGCCCTGGTTTGCAACTCCGTCAGTACATAGAATTATTCTGTTGTTTGCATCCTTGACATAGTTTTCGTTGGCCATTTTAAATCCAATACGTAAGCCTTCTGCAGCATTTGTTGAGCCTTCAGGCTTCAACCCCTGGATTTTTTTCTTTATCAGGCTTTTATTATCACCTGAGGTGTGTTCGAGCAGCTTCCTTCCCCTGGTTCCGTATACTGCAATGCCTATACTGTCGTTTTCTCCCATCTGGTCTACCAGCATATTAAGACTCTTTTTCACCAGCCCAAGCCTGTTTTCCATGTCCATTGAGCCGGAAATATCTATGACAAAAGTCAGTACCGAGTTTTTCTTTTCACTTCCAATTGCTTCTTTCCCCTGCACACCTATCTCAATCATATGAGAACCTCTATTAAATACGGACGGCGCAATTTCGGTATAAATTGAGAAGGTATCATTTGATGGAGTATCATAGTGTCTTTTGAAGTAGTTAACAAATTCTTCAACCCTTACAGCATCCTTAGGCGGCAATGAGCCCTGATCTATATAATTTCTTACCTTTGTGTAGGATGCGGTATCAACATCCAATGCGAAAGTAGACCTGGAATCCTCCGATACTTCGGTGTCTGGATTGACACCATAGTCTTCAAAGTATGTATCATATTCCTTATTCCGATTGCCACCGTTATCAGGCGAAGGTATCGGCGCATACCCATCTTCCGGTACCGGTTCATCACTTCTTTTAGCACTGCATCCAGCCATGCCAATCAATATAGCTGCCGTTAATATAACCACAATTATCTTTCTAACCATCTTTTTCATATAAAGGCCCCCTCTTGTTATTATACTTTTATTATAGTAAAGACCTTTTTCTATCTTTTGTCATAGTTGTGTCAGTTTTGTGACATTATTTAATATCCTTGAACAAAGGCAGTGCCAATTTGATTACAGTACCTTTATTGACTTCGCTTTCTATATTTATTGATCCTCTATGTTTGTCTACAATTATTTTCGAAATGGAAAGCCCAAGTCCTGTGCCTCCAATACTTTTCGTGTTTGAAGCCCTGTGAAACCTTTCAAATACGTTTTTCAAATCCTCTTTCGGTATACCTATTCCGCAGTCTCTAACAACCAACACAGCATCGCTTTTTTCTGTATATAGCTCCATTTCAACCTTTTCGCCCTTGCGGGAATATTTTATGGCATTGTCTAAAAGGTTTATAACCACCTGTACAACCTTTTCCGGATCGGAGTATATATACACTTCAGGTTTGATATTTGCAGTAATTGCTATGTCATTATCAACAGCCTTGAGTATTAGCTTGTCTATTGTATGATTGATTAGATTCGAATAATTGGTCTTTAAAAATACAAAGGAATCCTGAAAAGAATCAAGCCTGGATAAATTAAGAAGGTCGTTTACAAGCTTTTCAAGTCTTGAGGTTTCACTGGTTAAGTGCATAAGCGCTGCTTCGGTATCGGGATTACCGGCTATATCGTCATATAAAAACTCCGAATATCCTTTTATTGCAGTGAGAGGCGTCCGAATTTCGTGCGAAACATTAGATACAAATTGTTTCTGCCTGGCTATATATTCCTGTAACTGCGAACCCATTGAATTGATACTTTTACTTAGCTGCCCCAATTCATCGTTTCTATTGATTTCAAATACTGTAAAATCCCTTTGCGCATAGCGTTTAGTAGTTTCAACCAGTTGATTTATCGGTTTTACCATCTTTTTAGAGATGTAGATACTTATGATAATAATAAGGCAACAGAATACAAAGGCTCCTATAACCAGAATATACAACACTTTGTTTAAAAATTGGTCCAACACATCAGCTTTATATACTATAACCAGCACCCCTATTGTCCGTGCATTGTTCACAATGGGGACCGAGTAGTATAAAACCCTGTTCTTTGTTTTAAACACCTCACTGCCCTTAACGGCAGGTTCTAAAAGCGTCTTCCTGTATACATCCTCCTTTAATGCAGACTCCTCTTCTATTTCAACAGGGCTGCACAGAAGTTCCAAATTATTATTATATATCTGAACCTGTCCTATTCCCGTACTTAAATTGCCGGCAATCAACCTTGCATTTTCACGGGTTAATTGCGCAGTACCTTTCTTTTCAAAAAGAAAGACCTGCTTTATATATGCAAAAATAAGTTTACTTTGTTCTTTCAATTGATTTTCTACGGTTTTTGTTTTATAAATCTCAAGACTTCCCAAAATGGCAGTTCCTATAACAAGCATGGATATAACAGCACCGGCCAGATAGAAAGCGATTAGTCTTGTTCCGAATTTCATCAGTCCCTACCCCCAAAACGGTATCCCATTCCGAAAACTGTAATTATATGCCTTGGATTGGTACTGTCATCCTCGATTTTCTTTCTTAACCTTGTTATACAGGTATCAACAACTCTCGAATCTCCGTAATAGTCGTATCCCCATATCTTCTGTAATAAATCCTCACGGCCAAAGACCTTCTTCGGGTTTCTGGACAAAAGCTCAAGAAGCTGAAATTCCTTTTGTGTTACACTTACCTCTTCGTCACCTTTAGTTATTACCATATTTGTGAGGTCAATTTTAAGTCTGCCGCTTACTATTACTTCTGACGAGTTGTCGTTGTTATGCCTTCTTAAAACGGCTTTTACCCTGGCAATAAGCTCCATGGATTCAAAGGGCTTGGTAATATAATCATCTGCCCCGAATTCAAGCCCTAAAACCTTGTCAATCACTTCATTTTTAGCAGTCAGCATTATTATAGGGATTTTTAAACTATTGTATATTTCCTTACATACATCATAACCGCTTATATCAGGAAGCATAAGGTCAAGAACGATTAAATCCGGTTTCTGGTTTTTTGCACAGACCAATGCACTTTTACCGTCACAAGCTGTAATCACTTCATATTTTTCTCTTTTAAGAATTAATTGAATCAGATCTCTAACAGAATTCTCATCATCTACAACCAGTATTTTCTTCATTGATTTACCCCTGAAATAAAATAATATATTATTAGAAAGTGTAAACGGGTTCTTAACCACTGAAGAATATTATATACCAAATAGCAACAGAATTGAACATGTTAACCTTAAAAATCTCAATGTGCAATAGAGAATAAAGATAGGATTAATCATTTTGTGCTGCCTAACAAAAATGAAGAAAATACTAAAGATTTATGTTGTGTCAAGCAGCACAAAGATAGTGAGTTTTTGGACTTCAAATAATTATTTTGATTTTAATTCTCTCATGCAGTCATCACAAATATTTTTCCCCTTATACTCACCTACATTTTTTGCTTCTCCACAAAAAATACATGAAGGTTCGTATTTCTTTAAAATGATTGTGTCAGTATCAACAAAAATCTCAATAGGGTCTTTTTCGTTTAAATCCATGGTACGCCTTAATTCGATTGGCAATACAATTCTTCCTAACTCATCAACTTTTCTTACAACACCTGTAGCTTTCATACTTCTGATTCCTCCAGTTTTATATTTTCTTTCTATTATTGATACTGATAAAACACCTTGAATTTATCTCCAGCACTAACAAATGTTATAGCACAGTTATTTCCCGTACTGGTCAGTTCAGTTTTAAAGTGTTTTATCTTAACAAACCATGACATTATATCATCAATTATACAAAAAATGTTGTAACACACTGCTCTTTGTACTGATTTCATACGGTTCCATAGTTTGTTACTTTTAATAATATATCATAATTTTAATTATTATCAATAAAATACCCAAATTTCTTATAAATAAAACACCTTTTCTGGCAATGGTAAGAATAGGCAGATATATTCCCTGTAATCCCTTGTAAATAAACTGATGCAAAATTTTACTTTCAGACATCTCTACTGTTTTTTTCGTATAATAATCTACAGGAATGTATATATTTTTATATAAAGATGTTTTTATATAACTTGCCGTTTATTATTAATATATGGAATAAGATATTAAAAATATTGTATGATTTATTTGATAATAAGCAATTATATGTTAAAATAATCATATTATATGCTTTGCTTAGGAGAGGTAGGTTTATGAACATTGGACTTTTTACCGATTCGTATTACCCTGAAGTAAGTGGGCTTGTTACATCCATAAATGCCCTCCAGAAGGAATTAAAAAAGCGAGGACATAATGTATATATATTTACAACTTCAAATCCGTGTATGCGTCAAAAAGGCGTAAGTGTATTCCGTCTGCCCAGTATGCCTTTTATTTTTTTGAAATCTCGAAGAATAGGTCTGTTCTATTCTCCCAGAGCAGCAAAATGCGTTAAACGTTTGAAGTTGGATATTATCCATACACAGACCGAATTCTCATTGGGGATTTTCGCAAATATTATGTCCAAACAATTAGGTATACCTACGGTACATACATATCACACTTTATACAAGGATTATGTGCATTATATATCTATAGATAAATTTAAAAGGTTTTCTCACGATCTTGTAAGAGTTTTAAGCCGAAACTATTGTAATGGCTGCAATGCGGTAATTGCCCCATCCAAGAAGGTATATGACCTTCTTAAAGACTATGGGGTCACCAGACCTATTAAGGTTATTCCGACAGGAATAGAACTCCACAGATTCAGGAAGGAGAACCAAACTGAAGCAGCGCTTATAAGCTTAAAGGAAAGCCTGGGAATAAAGAAAGAGGCACCTGTTATCCTCTTTATCGGAAGGATTGCAAAGGAAAAAAGCATTGAAGTGGTATTAAGACAAATGCCGAAGGTTTTAAACGCCATTCCTGATGCAAAGTATTTGATTGTCGGAGACGGTCAAACTGTCGGCGAACTAAGAACGCTTGCAAAAGAACTGGACATCGAAGATTCCGTTATTTTTGCCGGCGAGCAGCCGTGGGAAAAAATCGGTATGTTTTACAGGCTTGGTGACGCTTTTGTCAGCCCTTCGGTTACCGAAACCCAGGGTCTCACAATCATTGAAGCTATGGCTTCGGACGTTCCGGTGGTGGCAAGAAACGATAAAAATATTGATGGCCTTATTAATGATAGATTCAACGGTATGGTGTTTAATTCCGAAAATGAACTGGCAGGCATATTGATTGAGCTTTTGTCAAACAGGGAGCTTTCCCGCAATATAGTTTTAAACGCACAGAAAACCGTTGAAGAATATTCTTCCGAAATATTTGCACAAAACATCGAAGCCGTATATAATGAAGTATTGGAAGGCAGGTCTAAATCTGCAAAGAAAGGTTATAATATTAATAAAAAGTTTCATATGATGGGTATTAAAAGAATTAGTATGAGAAGACGTTAATTTTAGGAGGATGTGTATTCAAAATGTATTCAATAAATATGCTCTCATCAGCCGATAAAGTAAAAGGTCAGGGTGTCGGAGCTGCATATCTCGAGCAGGTAGCACTTGTTAATAATGGATTAAGCGACGTTTATGACATATATGTAAATAAACTTAAATTTGCCGATATTATGCATTATCATAGCATAGATTTAAAACATTACCTAATGGCACCTTTTGCAAGAATGAAGAGTGTAAACGTAGGGTATGTGCACTTTCTTCCCGAGACAATTGACGGAAGTATCGAGCTCCCTAAATTTGCGAAAAAGGCCTTTTACTGGTACATAATTTCTTTTTACAAAAGCATGGATAATCTTGTAACGGTCAACCCGTATTTTGTCAAACGCCTGGCAGAATACGGAATAGACAAAAAACGGATCACCTACATACCTAACTTCGTTTCGGGAAAGCACTTCTTTTCTATGGATAAGGAT
>JAEZNF010000666.1 GCA_023441845.1 Bacillota bacterium
TTATATAATTTCTGGTTATTTTAATCGGTCTTAATTCCGCATTCTTTCTTCCGTCTATTCTCATATGATTCACTGCCCTTCTTAAAAGTAAATTTATGCTCAATAATCTGCGGTAATTCGATATTAACTATTATAGCCAGCAGGGTGCGAATTATGCCAGTTCCACGCGGATTCTACAATAGCTGACAGATCTGAGTATTTAGGAATCCAGTTCAGCTCTTTTTTTATCTTTTCGGAAGACGCAATGAGGATAGCGGGATCACCGGGTCTTCTGGGAGATAATATTTCCTTAATAGGTTTGCCGGTGACTTCCCGGGCAACATTTATGACTTCTTTTACCGAAAAGCCCTGTCCGTTTCCGAGGTTGTAAATACTGCTGGTGTTATCCTTCCTGAGCTTTTCAAGTGCTAAGAGGTGCGCATCGGCCAGATCCGTCACATGTATATAATCTCTTACGCATGTGCCGTCAGGAGTATTATAGTCATTGCCGAATATTTTTATATCATCTCTTTTACCTAAAGCTGCCTGTATTATCAGCGGTATAAGATGGGTTTCGGGATTGTGGTCTTCTCCTATAATGCCGCTTTTATGAGCACCGCTGGCATTAAAGTACCTTAAAACAACATGTTTGATTCCAAGCGAAATATCGGCCCATTTTAGAGCTTTTTCAACGGCAAGCTTTGTTTCGCCGTATGGATTTGTCGGCAGGGTTTTGTCCGTTTCAAGAATGGGAGTGTTTTCCGGTTCACCGTATGTTGCGGCAGTAGAAGAAAATACTATTTTATTAACGCCTGCTTCACTCATAGCAGTCAGAAGGTTTAACGTAGAAACTACATTGTTATTATAGAACTTTAATGGGTTGGCTACGCTTTCGCCAACTTCAATATATGCAGCAAAATGTATTACCGCCTCAATATCATTTTCTGAAAAGAGCCGTTTTAAAAAGTCCCTGTCTCTAAGATCACCAACAACCAATTTACCGCCTAATACGGCTTCTTTATGCCCTCTTTCAAGGTTGTCGGCAATTATTATGTCCTCGTTTTTTTCTAATAGCTCTGCAGCTGTATGACTGCCGATATATCCTGCTCCTCCTGTTATTAGAACAGCCAAGTTATTCACAACCCTTCATAATATATTTAAGTGTATTATCATAATTTTCAAGCAAATATATAATAACATTATTTCTAAAAAATATAAACAATATTTACCGAAGTTAACAATACAGATATCGAGTCGCTTTATTTCCTATATTGTATAAATACTTGATAAAAAACAAAAACAATATATAATTATTATGAACAAAAATGAAATTCCGGAGGGAAATATGGCAGATATTATTTCGCGGTTAATCCAGGAGTTTAACCTAAAGCCCGTTCAGGTGCAAAATACGGTAAAGCTGATTGATGACGGCAATACCATACCTTTTATAGCCCGTTACAGGAAGGAAATGACGGGAGAACTCAACGACCAGGTTCTGAGAGAGCTGCATGAAAGGCTTCAATACTTAAGAAACCTTGAAGGCAGAAGAGAAGAAGTGCGAAGACTCATAGAAGAACAGGGCAAAATGACTGAAGAAATTTCCGCGGCATTGAATAAGTCGAATTCGCTGCAGGAGATTGAAGACATATACAGGCCTTTCAAGCCAAAAAGAAGGACAAGGGCTACAATTGCCAAAGAAAAAGGCTTGGAGCCGCTGGCCGCCATACTTTTTGCACAGGAGATCTTAAAGGGCGATATTGAAGAAGTGGTCAAACCTTTTATTAATCCCGAGAAGGAAGTAAATACCGTTGAGGATGCATTAAACGGAGCAATGGATATTATCGCTGAGGATATTTCAGATAATGCCAGGTTCAGGAAAGCCATAAGAGATATGTTTATAGGCTCGGGAGTTATAACCTCCGCTGCAAAAAAAGAAGAAGATTCGGTTTACAGGATGTATTATGATTTTAAGGAGCCGGTGGCGAAAATAGCCAAACACAGGGTTTTGGCCATCAACAGGGGTGAGAAAGAGGAGTTTTTGCAGGTAAAATTGTCTGTTCCCGATGAGCAGATAGTAAGCTACCTAAAGGCCGGTACGGTAAAAAAGCCGCGCTCAATAACCGCTCAATACGTTGAAAGAGCTGCGGAGGATTCGTATGAACGGCTTATCTTTTCATCCATTGAACGCGAAGTGCGTAATGAGCTGACTGAAAAGGCAGAAGAACAGGCAATGAAGGTTTTTGCTTCCAACTTGAAGAACCTTTTGCTCCAGCCGCCTGTCAAAGGCAGGGTAGTTTTAGGTCTGGACCCTGCATATAGAACAGGTTGCAAAATAGCCGTTGTTGACGATACGGGAAAGGTGCTGGTTACAACCGTTATATATCCCACACCTCCGCAAAGTAAGGTTGAAGAAGCAAAAAAAGTGTTAAAACATCTTATAGATAAACATAAAGTAGACTTGATTTCGATAGGAAACGGTACGGCTTCAAAAGAATCGGAAATATTTGTTGCAGACCTTATAAAGGAAATTGACAGAAAGGTTTATTACATGGTTGTCAGTGAAGCCGGAGCTTCTGTCTATTCGGCTTCGAAATTGGGAGCAGAAGAATTTCCGGACTTTGATGTTGCTTTAAGAAGTGCTGTTTCCATTGCAAGGAGGCTGCAGGACCCGCTTGCCGAGTTGGTTAAGATAGACCCTAAATCCATTGGGGTGGGACAATACCAGCATGACATGAACCAAAAAAGGTTGGGAGAGTCATTGGGTGCTGTTGTAGAAGACGCGGTAAACAGCGTAGGAGTGGATTTGAACACTGCTTCCCCATCTCTTCTGTCATATGTATCAGGT
>JAEZNF010000669.1 GCA_023441845.1 Bacillota bacterium
ATGCATCAGTAATCCTATAATTCCTGCAAATAAAGCACCCTGCAGGGCTCTTTCCATAGGGTCCCCTTTTATTTTACGTCTGTACTCCGTCATAAACATGGATATTACCGATAATATGAGGAATAAAAGCGCCAATATACCAAAAACTCCGCACTCTACCGCTATCTGTACCAAATAATTGTGCGGCTGAGTACTTGGATAAGCAAATGTCTGGTACCTAAAGTATATACTCTCCCATGCTCCACCGCCGGCACCTAATACCGGGCGGTCCTTAAACATTTTTAATCCGTCCTTGTAGAATATAACCCTTTCTACAAAGCTTCTGGACTGAAACATATTAGCGAATTTATCAACAGCCGATTCCGGTATAAATTTATGTTTTAAAACAAGTTTTTTTACTGTTTTACCGGATGCTGCGTCCACAACTCTGGCATTTTTAAATGTCGCCCCAGTACCCTGATAAGTATTCCTGAAATAACAGTTTACTATTTTACTATCGGCAGGTAGGCTGAATTTTACTTCCTTTGTTTCTACCCCATTGGTAGCTTTTCCGGTATAGGTTGCAAGGCTTACTTCCCTGTCATTAACTACTATATCCTTTTCCCTCTTATAATTGACAAATATGGAGTATGCATCAGGCTTGTCAGCCTTCATTTTTGCATCCACGTCAAATACAAGCTTGTAGTCTTTTCCCGGTTTTATAGCAGCGCCTTTTACTGCTGTTAACGGGCTGTCAGGTTGATTTTCCGGATGTGACAGAACAAGGTCTGTCGAGGCATTTATTATATAAATACCTGATATTATGCCTATAACACATAGGGAGCCCAGTACAATAGCCCATATCTTCCATGTTTTTTGTATAAAGTTATCTATTAGGCTTATGAGCAGTGTCAATCCTGCCGATATAGCTATACCAAGCAATAAAAGAAGCCATATTTTTGTCTCATTTCCTTTGTTAGACATCATATAACCGTAAAGAAATACAGTAATAGCTCCGGTTGATATAGCTGAAGCTAATCCCAGCAAAATTGCCTTTATTCTGGTTTCCTTTGTAAGTGCCAATATGAAAATCAACGCAGGTATTAATCCTATAATCAATATTCCTCTGCTCTGTGTAAACACTAACGAAATTAGGAATAAAAATGAGCATGCTCCTCCTATTGCTTTAACCCAAAGCCTGGAGGATACCGCCGTCAACGTCAGTGATAGGAAGGTTACCGCCAGCAGGTAAGAAGCAAATGCATTGGGATATTGTATTGTGGAATAAATCCTGTTTGATACAAATACATCATCAGGTTTTATAACCTGGGTAATATGTTTTATGAAAAAGTTAATTCCCGATATAATATGTCCGCCTGCCGCAGCATCAAAACCAACAATAGAAACACATGCCGCCGTTCCTACAATTACCCACAAAAAAGCAAGCTTTGCTTTTAGTGTAGTCACCAGTTCGGTAACCATATAAAACACGGAAAAATACATGCAGTATTTTAACCATTCCAATACGGCCGATCTTGGAGCCGCTGCTACATTCACACCTACGAAGTATAAAATTACCGGTATAAAATACAACACAACCAGAACCAGACCCGCGTAGTCAAGCGGCGTTCGAAGGAAACGCTTATCCTTTCTAATAAACTTGTAAACACTAAATGCAATAAATATTATAAATATAAATATTTCCGCCGGAAGCTGGTTTTCTTCAAAGTACAAGCCCCTCAAAAACGGCGGGTAAAACATGAAAATAGAAAGAAGAACCAGAAGGCATATATTGAATACTTTTTCTGCTAAACCAGGCGTACGGCTTTTATCCTTCTTAATTCCAGATCTATTGTTAACAGTTTTCGATTTCCTATCACCGGTTTTCATGTATTTCAACCCCATTTTTTATATACTATTTCAAACAAAAGTATTTTATCTTATAATCAGTTTAATGTCAAAGGAAATTAAGGACTTTGAGGCCCTTAACCCTTGTGGGTATTGTATCTATAAATTTGCTTTTCTAATGTTCTATATTTGAAATCTTGACATTAAAACTCCACAGTCAATATATATCGTTGGGTGTAATAAGATTCATTAAGAATTATCCGGCAATTTGAATTCAACATCTTTCGTTCCTATTGTTTTGCCCTTACCATTTAATAAAGTCATAGTCATTTTTACAGTTCTAACAATATCCTCTTTTTTAACATCCGGCGAAACATTGGATATCAAATACTGTAGCTTTATCGTTGACGTTTTATCTTTTACCTCAATATCACTTTTGCTGAATGTATATTCACTGTACTTGCTCTTATCCTGTGCATCCTTTTCAATATTTGTGATGTCGTCAGGACTAAAAGTATCATTTCCACCCTTATGAACGGTTAGTGTGCCGTTCTTGTTCTCAGTGTAGGTTATGTTGTTTATCTTTACAGAATCTGCACTATCCATTTGAGGGCATTTCAGGTTAATATATCCCTGGTAGTTGAAAGTTGTTTTACCGTCCTTAAGCATACTGAGTGTTGAGTCTTCTTTTACTTCAGGAGTTACCTCAAGTGTCTTAGTGGTGCAGGATGTAAGTATAAACATAATAGCTATCATAATAAAAATTATTCTCTTCATAATAAATTCCTTTCTTTTCTTCGTGTTTATATAATTATTCTGCATTTCAACTAAATTTATAATACATATTCTATAAAAAATCAACAAAAAATTGAAAGCCGGCAGGAAATTTTCCCGCCGGCTTTCAATTTACATATTATTACTTATATAATCAGTTCTTAAACAGTAATTTAACTTCCCAACGTCACTCCTACGCTGGTTGAACCATCTGATTCAGTCCTTGTATTTAGCTCTCCGTAATCTTCAAGCGCTGTGAATTTTAGAGTATACTGAACATTCAAACTGATTGAGTCTGATTTAATTATTAACGTAGTAGCATCAATGTAAGCCACATTATTAGGTATTATGGTCTTTTTCGTGGAGCCGTCATTATACTCAAGCATAAAATTAGATGCCGAAGTATTAGGAGCCCTGTTCGAAAGCTCACTGCTTGTTTTAACCAATATAGCATCTTTGGCAACTATCCTTGCTTCATATATAAGTGGCTTAATATATTGCTGCGACGTACCACCGAATGTATATTCAATATTGGATAATGATATATGTTCTGTTTCATCCCTTAATGAATTTGATACAGTTAGCTTATACGAACCGGTGCTTTCAAGAAGCTTATCGGACGATAGATATAATTTTACACAAAATGGTGTTTTAACCGGGTCAAAATACACTTTATAGGGTGAGGCAGAATATCCGTTACCATTAATAATATAATTTTCTGTCAACGAAGCCGTTTGACTATCAAGCGCCCTGTCAAAATAAACTATCAGTGTACCCTTGCTCTCGGTGTATACATTAATAATTTTTAAATCCGGTTTAGCCGATACATTACTGCTAAAATCATATTTAGCATTATCTAATGAAAACTGGTTGAACCTGTCTTTAATATTATTTAAAGTGAGAATGTAATGACTTGTTGTAGAAAGAGGAACGGAAATACCGAGTTTTACTATCTTACCTTTTTTATCTCCTTCACCTGCAAGTACAGCTTTAAGTACACTTTTGGGAGTACCTGAGGTGTCTTTTATAGTGTAAAGTGAGAAGTTTTCAGCCGCAAAAGGATCAAGTTCCGAATTAAACTCAACCTGAACGGTTTTATTATCAATAGCTTGAACGTTTACTACTGAAAAATCCTGATTCGGACTCCCAATACCTGTAAATGTTGCACTATCACCATTGCCGTCATTTAGTTTTAAACTATAGTTACTTGTTAGGTCTCCGCTTATTTTTAACGTATATGTTGCACCATCGTCAAAGTTCTTGTCTTTTAACCATAATCCAACAGCATTACTGTCATTTAAGTATGTTTTTAGTGTCATGGTACTCGAAGATCCCTTAACATAGCTCTGACCGTCTTTCAAGACTTCATAGAACATCTGAATCTCGGCATTTATATTGAGTGGTTGTGTAAAATAAATTTTTACAAGGCTCTTACTGATTGGTTCTACTTTACTGATCTTAAAGAAATCGGATTTAACTTCTGAAGCCTTGTAACCTGTAAATGTACCGGTTATTGAAGGTACATTATTTAATTCAGTGTCTTCAATATTTATAAATTCAACAGTGTATGACTTTTCTGCAGTCTGTGTTGAAGTATTCAAAGTGACCGTATCCGAAGATTGTGCCTCTATGGAAACTGCTAAAGTATTGCTCTTGTCTGCTGTTTCATATACCTTAATATTAGATGCAGAAATTGTCTTTACTGCTTCATTGAATTTCACAGTTATCCTGCTGCCGTTCAAAACAGAAATTTCTTTAACAACAGTTAAATTTGCATCGGGCTTCTTGTAGCCTGTAAATTGAGCAGTCACACTCGATATGTAGTTACCGAGTTTATCCTTTATATTATTTAACTCAACAATATATACCTTTGAAGCTGTCTGTGCCGCTGTTTTCAAAACAATCTGGCTTCCGGACTGGGATTCAACCGAAGCATCAAGCAAATTTTTATTGTTATCCTTTTCATATACTTTTATTTGTGATTTTGCTATACTTAGTATCTCTTCATTCAGTGAAAGTGCTATCTTTGTCTCATTTGTAACAGTTACCTGCCGTATACTTGTCTGTGATTCATCTATAACAGCGCCAGCCCCATAAGCCGTATCTGCTACTACCGCTCCATTTTCAATAAGATAATTTATCACACTTATGTTTTTATTATTCATTTTTTTATTTAACGAATTGTATAATGCACTAACAACGCTGCCTCTGGTGTATTTATTGTTATCTGCAGTTTTAGTAAGGTAGTTTTCTTCAGTAACCAACCCCACATCATAAGCTTTCGAATAAACATTAGACCAGTTGA
The DNA here is from genome assembly GCA_023441845.1 of Bacillota bacterium. Taxonomy (GTDB): domain Bacteria; phylum Bacillota; class Clostridia; order Acetivibrionales; family DSM-2933; genus JAEZNF01. Next base: position 4,907 of record JAEZNF010000669.1, read on the forward strand.
AATCTACATCATAGACATACCCCATCGCACACAAGACCATCTTTAGAAACGCTTTTTCGCTTATATTCTGACCGGGAGCAAATTTACCATCCGGAAATCCCTTTATTATTCCCTGCTCTGTGCAATATGCTATGTACGGAACAAACCACTCATTACCCTTTACATCCTTATATGTAGCCTTAAACTTACTCTTATTTTCTAAAACATAATCTTCTTTTCCTAGAAGTCTAACTATAAAGGTTGAAGCCTCACTTCGCAGAATTTGCCCGCCAAGGTTATAATCACTACCATTACCCTGCAGCAAAGATATTTTGTTCAATGTTTCGGCTTTCTGTGATAATGCTGCATCCTCTGCACAGGCTATTGTTGAAAAAATGGCTAATACTGCAATTACAACGCTTATAAATACGCCTTTCCTGACCCTCATCTCCATCACCTTTCTTTATTTGATATATTAATTTAATTATATCATACTAATTTTAATCGATTCCACAGATGGGGCCAATTACCATATTAAATTATCATTACATGAATATTTCAAAGATGTTTGCTTAATGATATGTTTTTAGAGTTGTTAGTTAAGGTTTTGGGAAAGCATTTTTTCAAGCCCTGGAGAGATTATTTGATTTATTTTCAAGAGAATTTTGTTTTAAAGGAAATAAAAAGAGGTGGATTTCTCCACCCCTTGATTTTAACTAATTATTGATTATTGAGCAAATGATGCTGCACTTGCGTCTGCATCTACTCCATTACCGTTTATACCAGTAAGATTGCCTTTAGCTTTTACAGTACCAACAGTTCCAGCAGTTGCTCCGTCTACTAATGTGATTTTTAACTTCTTAGCATAATCTGCTGTAGCATCTACAGTTGCATCATCTCCATCCAATCCCTCAACTGCAGTAATAGCATCAGCATCTACTGTTAAGCCAGGGATATTGAATGTGAACATTCCTAATATATCAGCATCATCTAAGCCAGAAGCTATAACTTTCTGGTTGAATGTTACTGTAAGAACATTAGTATCATTATCAAAGCTTGCGCTTTCAACTTTTACTTTTGCAGCAGCAGTTGTGTTTACTGCAAACTGTTTAACTATGGTATTATCGCCGTCTTTAACAG
>JAEZNF010000689.1 GCA_023441845.1 Bacillota bacterium
ATTATAAAAGAGGTTCTTTAACCGTCGTTTTACTTAATAATGCTATTAGAATATTATTTCTGGATAAATCATAGTAATTATGGTGGGTTATATCCATAACAGGGGGAATCCGTTTTGTCAATTAAGCTCTTTCAGAATTTAATCTATCAGATAAGGGATATAATATCTTGTGAGTTTGGTATAATGGACGAAAGCGGTCTGATACTAGCGTGCTCAGATGAAAGGAAGGTCGGCCGGAATTTTATTCAGGTAGATAGAGTCATAGATTCTAAAGATAAAATTGTTTTACTTGAGGGATATGCGTATCAGAAACTTTATATTAAAAACAAGCTGGAACTCATTGCTTACCTGAACTCAGCCGATGAGCCGGATTTAAAAGTATTATCGCTTATTTCGCTCAATATATCGAACATGAAACTCTTTTATGAGGATAAATACGATAAATGCACTTTTATGAAAAACATTATTCTGGATAATATACTTCCGGGAGATATCCCGTTAAGGTCAAAGGAGCTGCATCTGTTGAATAATGTAAACAGGGTCGCAGCTCTAATAAAGACTGAAAAATCCAAGGATATTTATGTCCATGATGTTATTCAGGGGTTATTTCCCAATAAGGCCAAGGACTTTATCATAGTACTTGATGAGGAGAATACCGTTCTTATCAAGGAACTGAAGAATAAGGATGATTACAAGGAGATAGAGAAAGCTGCAGGTAGTATTCTGAACACATTGAATACCGAAGTGATGATAAAGGCTACTATAGGTATTGGCACTATTGTCGACAACATAAGGGACATAGGCCGGTCGTTTAAAGAAGCCCAAATGGCGCTGCTGGTCGGCGGAATATTTGAAAATGAAAAATCGATTATAAATTATAACAACCTCGGTATCGGCAGATTGATATACCAGCTTCCTACCACATTATGCGATCTGTTTTTAAAGGAAGTTTTTAAAGAGGATTCACTGGAGGCTCTGGATCACGAGACTGTATATACAATACAGAAATTTTTTGAGAATAACCTGAATGTTTCAGAAACTGCCAGGCAACTATATGTTCATAGAAACACTCTGGTTTACAGGTTGGATAAAATACAGAAGATGACAGGCCTTGATATCAGGATGTTTGATAATGCCATAACATTTCAGGTAGCCATGCTTGTAAAAAGGTATCTTGAAAAAGCTGAAAAAATGATTTAATTTATATAATGAGTAGACAAGTTAATTTACTCATTCCTGGGTGCGTTTAACACCGGGAAAACCTAAAACGGCTTTATATGTAAGGAGAATCAAAGTGGTTAAGTTTAATGACGTAGTAAAGAAATACCAAAATGGAACTGTTGCATTAAGCGATGTAAACGTAAATATAAAAAAGGGCGAATTTGTATTTATAATTGGTCCAAGCGGTTCAGGCAAATCAACTTTTATCAAGCTGATTATGAAGGAAGAAGATGTCACAGAGGGAGAAGTAGTTGTAAACGGTTATAATGTTTCTTCAATGTCCAGAAAAGAGATACCGTATTTAAGGCGAAGCCTGGGAGTTGTATTCCAGGATTTCAGGCTGCTTCAAAACAAGACTGTTTATGAAAATGTAGCATTTGCCATGCAGATTACCGAAGCGCTGCCAAAAGAAATAAGAAGACAGGTGCCCATGGCCCTTGGCCTGGTGGGTCTAAGCAAGAAGGCTAATGTCTGCCCTAATCAATTATCAGGAGGAGAACAGCAGAGAGTAGCTTTGGCAAGGGCTTTGGTGAATAATCCTTCGTTGATTATTGCTGACGAACCTACAGGTAATCTTGATCCCGAAACTTCGTGGGAAATTATGAAGCTTCTTTCCGAAGTAAATCAAATGGGTACAACTGTAATTGTGGCCACACATGAAAAGGGGATAGTGGACACCATGAAAAAGAGGGTTATTTCTATTGATAGGGGATTAGTAATCAGAGATCAAGAGAGAGGTCAATACGAAGATGAAGATAAGAACAACCAAATACATTATTAAAGACGGTATTATAAACACATATAGAAATAAGCTTATGTCTCTTGCGTCAATTGGAATAGTTTCTGTTTCGCTGTTGACGTTTGGATTGTTTTTTATTATAACAGTTAATGCAAACCGTGTATCTGATGATGCATTGAATATGCAGTCGGAGATAGTGCTTTACTGCGATCCTGAATGGGATGAGTCTCAAGCTGCCCGGATTGAAAACGCCATAAAAAATAATAATGAAATCAGGGAATACAGGAAGATAACAAAGCAGGAGGCGCTGGAACAGGCGAAAAAAGAGCTTGAAGATAATAAAAACATGCTGGATAGCTATGGCAACAGCTTCCTTCCCATTACATTCATATTTAAATTGAAAGATCCTTCAAAAAGCAAGGAAATAGTAAGTGATTTTGAAAAAATGGAAGGGGTTGATGAAGTAAGGTTTCATGAAATTGCTGTTAATTTTTTCCTAAAACTGTCTTACTGGGCAAAAGTCATAGGCCTTATGCTGCTCATAATCCTTTTGATTATTTCGGCATTTATTATTTCAAATACTATAAAACTGACGGTATTTGCGCGAAGAAGGGAAATTGGTATAATGAAGTATATAGGTGCAACCGATTGGTTCATACGTCTCCCGTTTATAGTAGAGGGTATTTTGATAGGCTTAGTCGGGGCATTAATTGCTGTTTCAATTACTTTTTTGTGTTATAATACTTTTGAAACCAGGTTCAGTACCGGAGTTTTAGCTTTAGATATTAATCTTGTAAAAATAAGTGACATAGGTTTGCAGGTTTTTGGCATAACTTCTTTAATAGGAATGATTGTTGGGGGAGTAGGCAGTGTGATTTCAATACGTAAATATTTACGTGTTTAGAGATGGCTTGATAGACGGCTTAAAAGCTGTCTTAAAGCTTTAATGCAAATGAAAAATGCTTGGAGGTTTTGTATGAAGAGGATTATTTTGTTTATTGTTATCGTGGTTTTCACAGCAGCTTGTACAGTATCGGTTTCGGCAGACAATTTATCCAAAATAAGGAGCCAAAAGAATAGTATTGAGAATAAGATAGACAGCATAAACAAGCAGCAGAGTGAAGAGAAAAACAAGTTAAAGTCTGCAGTAAGTGAAAAGAATGATTTGTTAAATGCGCAAAAGCAGGAAAATGCTGAGCTTAAACGCTTAAAGCAGGAAAATGAAAGATTGGATGCCGAAATTGAATCAATCAAGAGTGATATTGACAGTATAATTGAAAAATACAATGATCAGGAAGAACTTTTAAAGACCAGAATAAGAGCTGTGTACAAAAGGTCAAATGAGGGATATTTGAGTACTTTGATCCAATCAAAGAATGTGTCGGAGTTTTTTACAAAGCTTAAGTACATATCACTCATTTCAAAAAAAGATAAACAGCTTGTTGAAGAAATCAAAGCGGCCAAAACAGATATAGAGTATAAAAAAAGAATGAAAGAAGCCTTATTGCTGGAGAAACAGAAACAGGCAGAAAGCAAGACTAATAAAGTGAATTCACTGCAGGCCTCAAGGGCAAATGTTGATGAACAGATAAGAGAAATAAACTCAAAGCTTGAAAAGTTAAATGAGCAGGAAGACGAACTCATTAAAAAGTCGGCAGAGCTGGCATCTCAAATTAGGAGCCTTCAATCGAAGGCAAAGTACATAGGTGGTGTCATGAGGTGGCCTTGCCCCAGCTCCCAACAGATATCCTCATATTATGGAATGCGGCTACACCCTATACTGAAGACGAACAAGATGCATACCGGTATAGATATAAATGCTTCCTATGGGGTATCAATTATTGCGGCAAACAAGGGAACGGTTATAGTGGCAGGATGGCAGAGCGGCTATGGAAACACGGTTATAATTGACCACGGCGGCGGGATAACAACTTTATATGCGCACTGCAGCAAGTTAAGCGTCAGTGTTGGTCAAAAGGTAAATGCCGGTGCTGTTATTGCAAAGGTCGGAAGTACAGGATTATCCACAGGTCCGCACCTGCATTTTGAAGTCAGAAAGAATGGGGCAACTCAGAATCCTATAGCGTATGTAAGCAAATAAGTCTCGGCGGTATAGAGCGCCTCTCAGCTTTTGCAAGATTTTCCTTTAAGGAAACGTCACGCTGAAAAACAACCCGGATAAAATCCGGGTTTAATAATATAAATGGAAGCATATTAATATATTGAAAACATTTTAGGGAGTGTTCTAATATTGAATAAAAACAAAGGTGTTCTGTTTGGATTGGTATCACTGGTTTTAGTAACGGCAATCATTACGTTTTTCGCAACAACCGTATTGTTTTTTATACGGGATGGGAACAACGAAAAGTATAATATTTCATTTAATAAAGAAGAAGTAGGCCAGGATAATGTATTAAAATTCAATCAGGTTAGAGATGTTTTGACTAAAAAGTACTATGAAAATGTTAACCAGGATAAGCTTTTGGAAGGTGCCGTTGCAGGTATGGCCGCGGCCTTGGAAGACCCTTATACGGTATACTTTACAAAGGAAAACATGAAGCAGTTCAATGAAAAGACGGAGGGCGGCTACGTAGGAATAGGTATCAACGTAGTCATGGATAACAGCGGAATACTTAATGTTGTAGAGGCTTTCGAGGATTCACCCGCCAAGAAGGCAGGACTTGAGTCAGGAGATAAGATAATTAAGGTTGACGGCAATGATGTTACATCTATTAAAGATGAGGACATGATTATAAAGCAAATCAGGGGCAAAGAGAATACAAAGGTTAAAATTACGGTATACAGGCAGTCTGAAAATAAGTCTATTGATTTTGACGTACTCAGAAAAAAAATTAAAATAACAAATATTACCAGGGAAGTGCTTCCGGGCAAAATAGGTTATATAAAAATAGTTATGTTTGACAGTGATGTAGCGGATTATTTTAATAA
>JAEZNF010000025.1 GCA_023441845.1 Bacillota bacterium
ATAATTTTCCCCATTCCTTCCTGTCCAACAAGATTCTCTTTGGGAACTTTGCAGTCTTCAAAAAAGAGCTGACTGAAAGGCGAAGTCCTTAGCCCCATTTTTTCTATTTTATGTGAACATATAAAACCAGGTGTGCCTTTTTCTACGACTAAACAGCTGATTTTATCCTTTTGGTCCAGGTTTTTAGCAAATACAAGAACCAGATCAGCCACATTTCCGTTTGTTATAAAAGTTTTGCATCCGTTAATAACGTAATAGTCACCCTTGTCCTCATAAGTGGTTGCCATACTGAAAGCATCCGACCCTGACTCGGGCTCGGTCATTGCATGAACGCCAATAAGCTCACCGTTGCATAAACCGGGAAAATACTTTTCCTTTTGCTTTGGAGTACCGAAAGCAAGGAGTGGCTGAACGCAGCTCCAGATGTGCGCATTTATCGAAAATATAATACCATTGTCACAAGTACCGTAACCAAGACCTTCCATAACAGAAATGCAGGACAAAAGATCTAAACCCAAGCCGCCATACTCCTCAGGTACAATAAGCCCCTGAACGCCAAAATCTGCATATGTCTTCCATAAGTCTCTGGAAAATTCACTGTTACGGTCACGTTCTATTGAATCGGGCATATTTGCTTTCCGTGCAAATTCTATAGCTTGCTTCTTTAACTCTTCCTGCTCCTTTGACCATCCAAAATCCATTATCTCTCCTCCTTACATTTCCGGTAGTATGACTTCCTATTTTTGCTCTTCTTGTATAAATCGAACAATCTGATTAATTGAATCAAAGTTCTCCAAATTGATTTTCCCTGCCGATATAGAAATTTCAAATGCTCGTTCAATATAATTTATCAGCTTCAAATGCCCCATAGATGTAATCAAGCCACTGCTGTAAAGAGGTGTATTGTCTGTAACCTCAACTTCTCCATCCAATAAATTTTCAACTATATAGTTACGAATTTTTTCCATCATAATTGCATTCCTCCAAAATATAATTTTGTATAAGACATTGTTTCGCATTGTTTTACATAATTTAAATGTTTTTAATAAATATGCAAAAGCGATAACCCAATTATTACTGAATAAGCAGTAAAATTGAGTTATCTGGTTTATCCAGCCTTTATGAACATATTAAGAAAACATTATTGCCCACAAAGTTCTATTTCCATACTTTATAGTAACATTCCGTTTGTTAATTGAAAGTATGGTTATATTCGGTTTTTTAGTGTCATTTTCTCAGGTATTGATTTAATGAATGCCTGCAAAGACAAATTACTTACCGCTGCCAGGAGACAAGTCTCCGCATTTCAACATGGTGAGCTTTCAAGGTATATTCTTCTAAAGAGCTCGTAGTTCGTAACACATCATTTTTATAGTTAATTCAATGTGTTACGAATCTACTTCCTTGATTTTGTGGTCCGTATACCCTGAATTTTATGCGTTACGGACCACTTGCTTAAAACAAACTTTTTAGAAGAATATTATGCAGTTATCCCTTATGGATAGCAGCAAAGCGTTGATTCAGCAAGTCTGCCGTTTCGCTCATCAGCTTCATTGCTATCTCATCGACATGCCGCTTTCTCCAATCCTCTAAAGATGTCCCTTTCACCCACTGGTTAAAAGCTCCTAAAGCCGGCCCGCAGTGAACCTGATAATCCACTCTCGATTCTTCGTCTCCGCTTAAAGCAAGACGTGTAGAATACCCGAAATACCATCTGAAAATCAGCGCCATTTTGTGTTTCGGGCTTTGTTCCGCCTTCTCCAACTCATGTGAAGGGTAATAAGATTTGATATCCTCATATACTTTTTCGAAGCTGCGCTTGAAGTATTTTTCCTGAATTTGAGTTTTGGTCTTTTGGTCAATTTCATCTAAAGAATTATACTGACGGTATAATTCATACAGTTTATTGGCACGCGCCGGGAAGAACAGCCCTTTCTTGAGCACCTGCACCTTGGCTCCGAGTTCGAACATATCTCCTGCAGGAGCATAATCCGTATCCTGAACATTCATCTGCTGCAATAAATCCTTTACCGAGTCACTGGTACCTGCTTCAACAGTACACTGGTTTATCGAGCCGGTTAGGATAAAGTCCGCACCAAGTATAAAAGCTGCTGCTGCCGCCTCAGGAGTACCGATACCGCCTGCCGCTCCAACACAGATTTTCTTAGAGTATTTGTACTTTTCCATCATATCACTGCGAAGTTTTATCAAGGCAGGCATTAGTGAATAGGGAGATCTGCCGTCGGTATGACCTCCGGAGTCAGCCTCAACGCATATATCGTTTGCCAATGGAATTTCTTTTAACAGACTTACTTCTTCAGATGAAATTTTATTCTCGCTTAAAAGCTTTGAAACAATACGCTCCGGTGCCGGACTTAAAAATGCTTCTGCAACCTCTGGTCTTGAAATTTTGGCAATAATTTTATTGGAAGCAACTACTTTTCCGTCTTTATCCCTGCTTAGACCTTTTGAAAGGTACTTTACCAAAGCAGGTGTTACGGTAAGGAATGCCGCCGCTTCAATTACCTTAACATTGTTTGCTAAAATTATGTCGATCAATTCTTCTTCCGTTTTTGGTTCATTGGGATTATGTACAACATTAACTCCATAAGCCTGCTTTTTATTAAGTTTCTTTTGGATAAACTTAATATCGCTCTCAACCTGTGACAGTTCAACACCGCCAGTACCAAGAAAACCCATCATCCCGGCCTTACCTATTTTTACAACCAATTCTTTCGAAGCAATTCCGCGGTACATGCCACCGGTCAGGTATGCATATTTTATATTATATTCCCTTTTAAAGTCTTCACTTCCAAGAGTCACGGCATTTATCCCGCTTGACACAGCTTCATCCGTATTATCGCTTTTTTCTTCATCAACTTCGATGCTTTCATCAACTGCACATGCAACCTCTTCCCGAGCATCAGCAGATGCCTCAGTTTCATCTGAAACATCCTCTTCGACTTCCTCCGCTTCATCTACAACAAGCGGCTCCGCTTCTCTCTGAATACTGCGCACCAGTCCTGCTACAGCCGTTCCTGGACCTACCTGGGTTATTTCAACAACTCCTTTGCCCATGATGTACCTTATGCTTTCGGTCCACTTAACGGAGTTTGTTATCTGTTCAGCCATATTCTTTTTAATCTCGGATTTTTTATAAGGTCTTGCACGCAAATTGGAAATAACAGAAATTTGTGGTGGTGCAAACTTAAATTGATTGATAAATTCTTCAAATCCTTCCTTGGAAGGTTGCATATACCTGGAATGAAACGCTCCGCTAACCTTCAATACTATATAACTTCTTACGCCTGCTGCTTCAAAGAATGGCTGAGCGCGTACTATATCATCTTTAGGGCCTGATATGGCTATTTGAGAAGGTGTATTGTAATTAGCTATGTCAATACTATTCAGATCGTTTTCTTTTAATACTTCCTTTATTTTTTCTTCACTCATGCCAATAACAGCAGCCATTCCACCGCCGCTGGCCTTGCTCATCAATTCTCCTCTTTTTTTAACAATTCTTAATCCCGTTTCAAAGTCAAACACCTCGGCTGCCAACAGCGCATTATACTCCGCAAGGCTGTGGCCCGCTACAAAATCGGGCTTTATTTCGGTCTCCTTGATTTTTTTATAATACATAAGGGCATTTACTATATACAAGGCGGGTTGTGTATATTGGGTTTGGCCCAAGTTACCTTGAGGATCTTCCATACATAATTCTTTTATAGAATAACCTAATATTTCATCAGCTTTTGCAGTGAGTTCCTTGAATTCGTCAAAAAGTTCTCCACCCATGCCTTTTTGTTGTGAACCCTGGCCTGGAAATACATATGCTACCATTATTACCACCATTCCTTTTCCATAAATTAAATTGCTAAATATCAACTATCTGTAAATGCGATCAAAATACTATACTTACTATTATTACTTTTTGGACAAAGAAAAGCAGATTTTTGGGAATCTCCCTTTTCAATTAAGGATATCTTCTCCGCTATACTGTTAGTACTTTTGATGACTCAGTAATTGAAAATCTTGCTGCTTTGTCCTTATTCTATATGTTCGCATTTTGCATAAATTAATTTATGTAAAGCTGTACATGCAGTAAAAACTCAAATAAGCACTATTGCAAGTTTTTAAATGTAAGGGCACATCTAACTAATATTTTGGAAAAGTATCATTATTAAACTTTTAAAACCATATTAAAATTATTTCTTTATACTATACAATGATTATTTCTATTCTCTACGATAACTCAACCTATTTATCAGGTTTACATTCCCCCTTTTAAATGTTGTTACAAACATTCTATAATATTCTTCTATAAAAGTTCGTTTTTTGTAAACTTTTATAGAAAATATATCTTGAAACTCCCGGCGCTGATCTGCAAAGCCTTGCTGCTTGGCAGCGGCATGTTATATATTTGCAGTTCACTTTTATGAGCGTGTATTATTCTTACATATTCTCCATGTAGATGTCTTATTTCTACTATTATATGATTTTTCTTTATTATATTATATTTTACATAAAACCCAGAAGGCTTTCCAGTAATTTTTTTACATTTATTATTAATTTCTATAAAATTTTTATTAAGTTAAATTAATTCTTTCTCTTAGCCGAACCAAATTGTTCATACTATTGTTAAATTGTGTAATAGCAGGAAATATACTTGACGTCTTTCCGTTACCAAGATTTTGTCTGGCAAAATTCGGAAGAATACCTGAAGGCCCTAAATCCACCATATATATATTCATTTTGACTGTTCAGGCTTCCCAAGGCACCTTTGAAATCTATAGGCTCCCTTACAACACTCCAAAAAAGCTTCTGTCAAAATTTACAAAACTCTTGAAGTCCTTGCCAAAGAGACAGATTATATTCAGTCCGCTCTGTATGAAAACAGTCTGAAGGTTTCCAAAAGAAATATCAATATATGAGATTATTTCCGCGCTTCGAGATATGGAATCCTTTTACATTAAAGGTGAAGGATATATTCCAACCTACACTAGAAATGGTTTTACAGATGCTTTACATAAAGCGTTTGGTTTCCGTACGAGCTACGAAATTGTTACAACAAACATAATTAAAAAAGTTTTAAAAAACACAAAGAAATAAAAAAAGCACGCACTGGGAATATAAATACGAAATCCTGTACAACCTCTTATATCAAGGCTTTACAGGATTTTTATTTCGTCTAAGTGTCAAATACGGAATTCTAAATCAATTTATAGCATAGTGTTGAGAGGAATTTGGTTCTGCTCTATTCTACTGTCATTCCTCATTCCATTGCTCCTTGCTGCCATTCCTTTAATTCTACTCTTCATTTTAGCAACAGCTTTGGGATGGATTCTGACCCTTGCTTTCCCTCTATGCTGGTAAAACGTGAACCCAAGAAATTTTACCCCCATATACTATAAGATCTAACTTGCCTGCTTTCTTTACTCCCATTGATAACAAATAAATATAGTAAGCCATAAATTTATTTACTTAAACTACTCTATATAGAATAGCATTTCATCAAACCATCTTCCCCCTATCTGTCTGTTTAATGGAAAGGTTTGATTCTGAACTCCTGAAAAGAATACTTCCTTATTTCGTTGTAATATCTCCGACCCAAGCTTGCTTAGTTCAACACTGCGTACACGCTCATCAGTAATACAATCGACTTCGTGTACTACCTTTGTAAATTCCCGTGCATCATCGATTTTCCTTACTACATCATCTACAATTGATTTAGGAAGCAATCCGGTACATGCTTTTATTTCAAACAATCTTCGTACGGCTTCATAACCTACATATACCAGTTCACTTCTGTTAAGCCATTTTGTCTCATAATTAAGCCTATTTATTATAGAAGCTCTCATCATTCCCCTTCTATGTTCCTCAACAGTCCTATAGAATACATTATATCCATATTTCTCAGGCGATGTGAAGAAGTTAGATCCAGGGTCTAAAAATGGAATCATGGGACACAAAAGCGGTATAACTCTTTGTCCTTTAAAGCGCTCCATTAACCGGTGACAATACTCAACTGTCTCAAAAACTGATTTTTCATCTTGCTCAGGCATTCCTATAAAAAACCATATATCAATTTCGTATATTCCAACTTCAAGAGCCTTTTCAATCCATCTTTCCATTTCATCCATTGTATATACTCCTCTGCCGGCAAGCTTTGATACCTTTGTGTCATGGCTTTCAGGAGATAGAGTAATTACTGTCCTATTATTTGCTTTTGACATTTTATTTAGAATATTCTCCGGTGTTAGGAAATACTGTTCATAACTTATTGACTTAAGTTTCAAATTAGCAACCCTATCAAGAAAATAATCCATTCTTTCGCCTGTTTCATTGTAAGAGCCACAGGAGTAATAATGATACTTATCAATATTGACAATACCCTCCATATTGTCGAATTCATATTTTATTTCGTTTAAATCCTTGTATGCGACTGTATGATCACATTTATTCACTCTTTGAAAAGCATCCCTCGATCCACCGCACCAGCCGCAGTTATAGGCACAACCTGCATTTGATGTTGAAAGCATCTCTCTTATCTGAAGTAATTCATTATTGTCTTTTCTAGGTGTATCCAACCAGTCTATTCCGAAAGAAAAAGTCTTTGGTTTATAGCTAAAACCATTATCTATCACTTCTCCGGTTCGTTTTTTCCATAGTAAATTGGGTACGCTATCAAAATCACTTTCACTCTTTAATGCATTTAGCAGAGCTTCCATCGGTTCATGCGTATCATATCCTCTCATTACCATATCTATGGAGGAATATGTAATAAGCTCATCGGCAAAATATGTTGAAGAAATACCGCCAAGCATTATATAGGTATTAGGATGAAGTTTTTTCATAAGTGCTGCGATTTCTATACTTCCCTGTACATGAATCATCCAGTGCAAATCTATGCCAATAACTTTCACATCTATTTTTTTAAGAATAGTTTCAAGGTCTATTGTTGGATATTTCAGCAGTAAACTGCTTAAGTTCAGAATTTTTATATCATGCCCCTTACTGCCTAAATACCTTTTTAATGTTTTAAATCCCATCGGAAAGTATTCATACAAAGGTGTTATTGGAACATCACCCGAAGTACTTAAAAACGGGAAATATACTTTATCCTGGTTTCTAAAATCAAAAAAGGCCGGCGGATGTACCAAAAGTAGATCCGCTTTTATAACTTCATTTTCTATTATTTTCTCCTTCTCCATCTTGTCCTCCAAAAAATGATCGAATTTTACTCATAATACTTAATTCACCAAATTATCATTATTTCTTTGTTATTTACACAGTTAGTGCTCTTACCCTGTCCTTTTGATGTAAAAATCATATAGGTATTTTTCAGGAATTATATGCCTACCTTTTGACAACCGACACAATTTAGTCTTTCAGTTCTTTTGTATCTTTTATAGCCACGATATGACCTTTTCTACTTAATTAGATTAGATCCCAACAAAGTAAAAAACCATATCAGGACTTTGTTTTCAAGGAACAATATATTTCACCAGTTTTAAGCTACTAATTTTACACCACTATAGAAGACTACAACAATAAATTGTTCTGCCGGGAATCTGATTAATTGTATTATTATTTTCATTTCAAAGTTTCGATTTAATTTGTCATTAAATTTGTACTAAAATATGCATGTTTGTACAAAAAACGCATTTATTTTACATATATAAATTATAATATCATCAAGCAAAAAAATGTCAACATAATATTTCATTTTATTTATTTCTTAACATCCGGACTGAATTCTTATTTATTATTTTTAGTTAATCTATTTATCATTATCAATACGTGCGTTTTTAAGCATTATATTTACATAAAACTCAGAAGCATTTTTAGTAAATTTCTATATTATTCACTAACTTTTTATAAATTTCCTATTAAATTCGATTAATTCTTTCTCTTAGCTGAGCTAAATTATTCATACCGTTGTTAAATTGTGTAATAGTAGAAAATACACTTGACGCCTTTCCGTTACCAAGATTTTGTCTGGCAAAATTCGCAAGAGTACCTGAAGGCCCTAAATCCACATATATATATTCATTTTGACTATTCAGGCTTCCCAATGCACCTTTAAAATCTATAGGTTCTCTTACAACACTCCAAAAAAAGCTGCTGCCAAAATTTGTTGCCTTACCTCCTGCCATGCAAGAAATGAAGCCATACTTCGAGCTTTTATAACTAATGGTATTTAGAAATTCATTGTAAACCATGTTTATGGGATCAATCAACGAAGAATGAAATGCATACAAAACAGGTAACCTAAAAAACAAAATTTCTTTAGATTTTAAGAAGTTCTCAACTCTTGACAATCCTTCAATACTGCCTGAAACTATAAAATGTGAATCGTAATTGACTCCTGCCAGTTCAGAGTTTTTATAAATTACAGGTTCCTGATTGAATAGTTTGTAATCGCAAACTACTGCCAACATTCCACCTTTTTCACAGCAGCTCTCCAGTAACTGTACCTGTTTAACAAGGCATTGTAATATATCCTCACAGCTAACTACACCTGAAACCGCAGCAGCTGCAAACTCGCCCAGACTTGCTCCCAATACAAAGTCCGGGTATATGCCCATCTCAAGCAAGACTTGCGCAATTGAATACTCCACCATAAAAATAGCCGGATGCGTATAAAACAAATTATTAAAAGTTTCAATTATTTTCTTGCCACTGTCATATAAAACCCGAAGTACCGACTTGCCGGTAATATTTATAAAAATACTGTCTAGCTTTTCCATGGTATTGCGGAATACGGAATCGGATGTGTAAAAATCCATTCCCATATTGAAATACTGTGACCCCTGACCCGAAAACATAAATACTATTGGCTTTTTCATAACTCCCCCGACCTACGGCAAATGAAGAACAATCCTTAACTGCCGCTGCTTTTTTATTTAAAATTAAACAGGTTCTTTTGATTTTTTCTCATTCTGAAATCTATAAATCTCTTTATGTCCTCTATCTGAAAATAAATGTTGTATTCCCTCAGGTACTCTATGGTATGTCCTGGAGCCCTACCATATGAA
>JAEZNF010000034.1 GCA_023441845.1 Bacillota bacterium
ACATTATTGTGGCGGTTAATGAAGATGATTTTATTAATGCACAAAAAACTTATTCAGGTCATAACTATATGGATAACTATTTACGCTTTTATGAAAAAAGAATACTTGTTCATTCTACGAACAAGGAAAGTTATAAATCAATAAAATCAGATGGTTGTCTTAAGTCTTGGAACGAATTAAAGAAAGAAAAAGTTATTACTGATGATGAGCCTATAGGAAAATTACTTATGGATCCTTCTGACTACAGTGACTATATTATGTTTAGCAATGGAGGGAATTCTGCTGAAAGAGTTGTTTCCTCCAGGCAAAAAGGTTATATTGAAATGGATTTAGATAAACCATACATAGCAGGAGCAAGGTTATATTTTGATTGTAAAAAGATAGCAGAAGATGGTCTGCTTGTTCGAGATGGTGCGCATTTAAAAGTTAAGACCAAGTTGCCTTTAGATAATTATCTCATTTGGAGTGCTACACCTGATGTGTTAGGGATATCAGAGGGAACAACTCCAAGAATATTTGCAGAGAAAGCAGACAGAATGTTTGAAGAATTATTTAATATTCATTTGTAGTTTTGGATATAGAATTATACGGATTAATTTTGGCTAGTAAGGCTTTGGAGAATTTGAGGGCCTGACGTCCTGTCAGGCTCTGAATCACGGGGCCCGACATCGTGTCGGGGATTTATAGGGTAAGCCTTTGGAGAATTATTATAGTATTATAGTAAGAGTATATATAGGGAGATAAACATAATGAAACTATGTGGTGTTTGTATAATGACAAATGATGTTTTAAGGTTAGTATCTTTTTACAAAGAGGTATTTAGTTTACAACCTGTAGGAGATAAAATCCATTCAGCTTTTGATGATATGCAACTTGCAATTTGGAATCCGGGAAATGTTCAAACATCAAGTATAAAGAATGTTAGTTTAATGTATTTTGTTGATAATGCAGATGACGAATACGAAAGATTGAGAAGGATTGATGGTATAGAAGATATTTCAAAACCAATAAAGCAGCCTTGGGGTGTTAAAGCTTTTAGTTTTAAAGATCCTGATGGTAATGAAGTTAATTTTCTAGAAAAACTTTAGTGATTTAATTTTATCGATAAACATGAATTTATCAGTGGGATTATAAAACCAACACAAAGGAGTAGAAAATGGATTTTGATATAAACTCTTGGATGAAAAGATACTTAGACAAAGTGAAATCTCTGTTCGCTTCTCACCTGCTGTTTGTTGGGCTTCAAGGAAGTTATGGTAGGGGCGAAGCAACGGACAGCAGTGACATTGATGCGGTTGTCATCCTAGATCAGGTGACTCCGAGGGATCTGAAAGCATACAGTGCTATGCTGGAAACACTTCCGAACAGGGAGAAAGTGTGTGGATTTATCTCCGGTCGGCAGGAGTTAATAAATTGGGAACGCTCTGATCTGTTCCAGTTCTATCATGACACCACGCCAGTTTTCGGTAGCATTGATTTTCTGCTGTCGCTTATCGGTAAGGAGGATATTTACCGCGCAGTTCGGATCGGGGCCTGCAACATCTATCACATATGTGGTCACAACATGGTGCATGAGAAAGACGCGGAGATATTGAAGGCTCTTTATAAATCAGCCGCTTTCACTGTGCAGGCAATCTATTACTACCAAACGGGAACCTACATAAAACAAAGGGCCGAGCTTATTACTGTACTGCAATCACAGGAAAAGGAGATTTTGCAGACTGGCATAACGCTAAAGAAACAGCCGAATATGGCACAGACTGAGTTTGAACGTCTCTCTGAGATAATGTTCAATTGGGCCGCGGGGTTGATTATCACGTACAAAGCTAAATTAAATTGATCAAAGAACATGAATTTGGTAAGTATTTGTTCAGATTATTTATATTAGTTGAAGTAAGTGGATAACGAAACATGTTTGAGGCCGTATCATCCGTGATGCTCTTGTTCAACTGGAAAAAGCCTCCACCCGATTATACAAAATTTTTATTTTGTATAATCGGGTGTAAAATTCGTTTTATCCTTATCCCTATCTTCACAATTTCTATTAGGGGTGCTAAGCCTAAATCCCCGAAATTTTTGATATGGGATTATATGTATATGTCTGGTTACCTCAATTGGGCCATACGAGAGGTTTATAAATGTTAAGCATTATACTCTGCTGCCCAATTCATAAATTAGCTCCAACAATTGTTTGATTTTACCATTTTTTGAAGAGCTAAATAATTTTAGTGTGTTAAGGACTTCTGTATTATAGTCATTTTGATCATCTCCGGTTAAAATATATTCACAATTAACAAATAAAGCTTTTGAAATTCTGTATAAAGTGTCAGCTGAAAATCCCTTTTGGCCCGTTTCAATTTCATATAAAAATTTGGGTGAAATTCCTGCTAATTCCGCAAATTCTTCACGTGTATACTTATTTGCCTCCCTTAAATTTCTTATCCTTAATCCTGCCTTGTCATAGAAACTATTCATAAGTATCATCCCCCTCCTAATACTATTCAGTACGCTCTCGTAAACTCCGAGGGCTTTATTTTCTGATTCTTGAGACTCGACATTTCTGTTTCACCCCTAGAAATCAGTAAAATTTGTTGTTAAATTTTCCGGCTTTTTTCACCAGTCTATACCATAATAGATATTAAATTTCCTTAATTAAGGGCTTCTGTTCCTAATAAGCATAACAATTTAAGTTTAACTCTTATATTTTCACTTTTTGGATTACATCAATACCCAGATCAATTAACAACGTAATATTATTTATGGCAAATTCTACTTTTGCCCTGCCTTTACGCTTATCTAATTTTTTAATAATCCCTTCATTGCCAAGTAAAGGCCCTTCCGTAATTCTGATTCTATCATCTACAATTAAGGCTTGTGATATATTTATTAGCCCTTCATGATCAACCATATTTAATATTTGCCTGATTTCATTAACACTCACCTCAAGAAAATTATAATTATTTTTTAAAAACTTAATTATATGGGGACCGCCTCTTGCTCTGCTGTAAAATTCATTTATATTATCTGTTTCAAGTAATACATATCCAGGGAACATTATTTTAGTTACTTCTTTACGGACTCCTTGCTTTCGTTCATAAATCTTTCTTTTAGGAACCAATAAATTATAATCAATATTATTATAATGTTGTATCTTCAGTTTATTGATAAAGAGGCAGACCTCCTCTTCAAATCCGGTTTCAACAAATATAACATACCAGTTCATTTTGCTCCTCCAACTAAGAACTTTAAAACATAATAAGGACAGGCTTCGCCATTATACGATACAGCAGTTGTTCGCATATTTTTGTGATCTCAGGTCAGATTTAACTTACCGAAACAAAGTTAAATATTCGATGACATTTTATAAATCCTATTAAAACAGCTAATAATCAATATTTATAGAATCCTAATTTAAATAAAAATTAATACCAATTCATTGCTAAGACAAAACAATTGTATTTTTAACTATAATTTAATGTTTATGTGATAGATTAGAAAACAATCTATCACAAAGTGTTTTAATAC
>JAEZNF010000036.1 GCA_023441845.1 Bacillota bacterium
AACCAAGAATGGGTTAAATATATTGGTACATGATTATATTTCAATTTTACAAAAAAATCACTCTATCACTATGAAGGAGTTATGTTTTACTGCCAATACAGGCAGAGGTCATTATGACTATCGATTGGCTATAATATTTACCGATAAAGAGAGCCTTCTAAGAAAATTAATGCACCTGGAAAAACAGGATATGGATTACCTTGATGCAGAAGGGGTATACTATGGCAAACACAGGATTGTGCTTGGAGAACGGAATAAAAAAGAAACGTATGATATATTGGAAAAAGAGATAAACAAAAGCCAGGATCTTATCAAAAATAAAATTGAGGAATACCATACAAATCAGGGAGGCACTTATGAAATACTGGAAATTATATGCAAGCAATATGTAAAGGGTGCAGATGTAAACTGGGATTTTGCATATACAGGGGAAAAGATAAAAAAAGTAAGCTTGCCCGGATACCCTTTTAGTAGGCAAAGATGCTGGATTGAAGCAAAGAATAAAAAGCTCGATGCGTTAAATGATAATGAGAAAATTCTACACCCATTGATTGATCGGTGTCTTGTTGAATCAAAGGATATCGAAATCTATTCTACCGAGTTTAGTGTAGAGCGGCAGTGGGTACTTAATGAGCATAAGGTAGGGGATGTATATGTTGTTCCTGGAACCTCCTACCTGGAAATGATTCGGAAAGTTTGTGAATTAAAATTTGGAAATCAAGCTTTTGAAATCAGAGATGTTATCTTCCTTGCTCCACTGTCTTTAGAAGAAGGGGAGGCTAAGGAAGTCCATCTGCAAATTAGAACTGAAAAATCCAAATATACTTTTACCGTTCTTAGTAAAAGTGGTAATAATTTCTGGAACAAACATGTAGAAGGGTATTTTACAATAAAGAATGAAATGCTTCAGACGACGATAGATATTAACGCAATTAAAGAGCGGTGTACTAAACATGAAGCGCTTATTCACGAAAATATTCCTGCTGCTGTAAATACAGGACCTCGATGGGAAACACTTAAGAGTGTTCATATCGGTAATGATGAGGTTTTAGGATACCTTGAATTATCCTCCCAATTTGAAGACGACTGCGAGGTATTTGGATTACATCCGGCACTTATGGATTGTGCAGTTAATATAGCCAATAAAAGTATTGATGAGGGGCTTTACTTGCCTTTTTCTTATAAGGTTCTTAATGTATATGGTAAAATGCCTCCGAAAGTATACAGTCATTTAATTAAGAAAGATAAGTCTAGAAACTCACTGGAAACTGGAATATTTGATGTATTTTTAGCTGATGAAACCGGAAAAGTTTTTGCAAAAGCAGAAGATTATATTATAAAAAAAGTAAATGAAGCAGAAAAACGTTTTAGTAAGAAACCACAAACATCTATTGGGTTTTACAAAATGAAATGGATTGAGTCTGACAAGTTAAACGATATACATTCTTTTAAAAAGGGCTGTACATTGATTTTTTACAATGAATCCACATTGGCCCATAACCTGATATCTGAGTTGAAGCAAACCGGTAATGCTGATATCGTAACAGTGAAAGTCGGAAAGGAATTTATACAGCAAAAAGAACATTGCTTTGAAATAAGACCTTTTATGGAAGATTATGAGAAAGTATTTTCTTTTGTAAAAGATCGTGGACTGACACAAATAGTACATATGCTGACTATTGAGGATAGTGAAGAAATAAAAACTGCACAAGAACTTATTGAAAGTCAAAACAAAGGTGTTTTCAGTTCGTTTTACCTTATTAAAGCTTTTTTGAACAGTAAAATAAAAGAGGAAATTGGTTTGGTTTTAGTAACTAAGTCAGCTTCTTACGTCACCGGAGGAGAAATTAATCCTCAAAATGCTACCTTGGTAGGGTTGGGAAAGGTTATAAGCCAAGAATACCATAATATCAAATGCCGCTGTATTGATGTGGATGAAGAAGTTGATTTCAGATCCATTGCAGAAGAAATAGTAATGGATACTGACTTATATCATGTTGCTTATAGAGGTTCCAAAAGGTATATAGAAGAATTAAGAAAGGAAGATGTTTCTCCCGACCAGAGAGAAGCCATAGGGATTAGAAGTGAAGGGATTTACCTGATTACTGGAGGAACTGGCGGTATAGGTCTCCAAATGGCAATGCATTTGGCACAGAAAAATAAGACAAATATTTGCCTTTTAAGTCGTTCACCTCTTCCACAAAGGGAAACATGGGATTCTCTGATTAAAGCAAATGAAGATATAAAGGTTTGCAAAATAATACAAAGTATTGTTGAAATTGAGAAGTTGGGATCTAAAGTGATTCATTTCTGCGGAGATGTAGCAGATGAAAATTCTATGAGTGTTATTGTTGATACACTTCGAAAACAGTATGGTAAAATTAACGGCATACTTCATTGTGCTGGAATTGCTGGAGATGGGTTCATATTTCATAAAGACCCCAAGACTTTTTATGATGTATTAGCTCCAAAGGTGATGGGAACATGGAATTTATATCATCTTACATCAGAGGATTCACTTGACTTTTTCATCCTATTCTCTTCAGTAGCTTCCCTTTTCGGAGATGCAGGACAGGGAGATTATGCAGCTGCAAATGCTTTTTTGGATTTGTTTACCCAGTATGCGATACAAAAAGGAAGAAAACTTCAAACTATTAACTGGTGTGCATGGAGAGAAACAGGAATGGCATTTGACTATGGTGTAAAAGGAGAAGAAGAAATTTTCGGATCGATCTCTAATAAGGAGGCTCTTTATAGCTTTGACCAAATTTTAGGCACGAATCTTTCCAATATTATTGTAGGAAACCTGAATTATGAAGTGATACATAAAATGGATGGTTCTTTTCCAATTGCTTTGTCTGATTCTTTAAAAGATGAACTTGAAAAAAGCATAATTAAGTATTCAAAGAATATAAATGAAAAAACCAGAACTGCTGAGCCCTTAAATAAAAAGCAGTCTGTGGATTCAAAAAGTGTTATGCAAAAAGTAATAGAAATCTGGGAGGATACATTAGGTCTCCAATCCATTGATATCCAAGACAACTTTAATGAATTAGGAGGGGACTCCATTATGGCAACACATCTGTTAAAAGCAATAGAACAGGAATTCCCCAAGGTTTTGGATATCTCAGATATATTCACCTACCCTACAATAGAACAAATGTCTCAATATATAGAGAAGAGTGTGAAAAAGGAAGAACCCAAAGCGGAATCTAAAGAAGAAGCTCTAAAAGAGGTTAACGGAGCACTTGATGAAGATGATCTTTTGGACGAGCTTTTAGATAAACTTGAAAGTGGCAAGATTTCAGTAGATGAGATAGAAAACTTAGATAGAAGAGGCTGGTGACAAATAGGTGAATACTGTAAAAAAATATATTTATAATGAAGTTGCATCCCATAGGTTATCTAAGGAAAATGCAAAGACCATGTTAAAGGAGTTGCAGCAACAATCTGATGATGATACTCATGAGATTGCAATTATCGGTATTGCCGGAAGGTTACCGAAGGCAGAAGATGTGGAACAATATTGGTGCAATTTATTAAATGGTGTAAATTGCATTGGTGAGTTTCCGGAAAAAAGACGAAAAGACACTGATATTTTTTTAATTAATATGCTCCCCAAAGGTGAACAAATAGAAAACATGTATAGCAAGGGTGGATTTCTTGATGAAATAGACTGTTTTGATCCATCATTCTTTAGGATTCCTCCTAAAGAAGCAAAGATGATGGATCCTTCCCACAGAATCATGTTGGAAACAGCGTGGAAGGCTATTGAAGACTCAGGATATGGAGGGAATAGAATTGTTGGTACAAATACAGGTGTTTTCATTGGAAAAGACCATACTGAGGAAGCTACGTATAAAAAAACGACCGATGAAAGTGATCCGTTGCTTTTAATCGGTGCTTATACAGGAATATTATCCAGTCGGATATCATATG
>JAEZNF010000065.1 GCA_023441845.1 Bacillota bacterium
GTAGGAGCGTTAAGAGAAAAGGATGATACCGATAAGGTCTGGGACGCTCTTGCAAATAAGGATTTGCACGTTGTTGTACAGACAGCTCCGGCGGTCAGGGTTGCGCTGGGTGAAGAATTCGGTATGCCTATCGGTACAAGGGCAACAAGTAATATGATTGCTGCTTTAAGGCGACTTGGGTTTAGCAAGGTATTTGATACGGACACTGCAGCGGACCTTACAATCATGGAAGAGGGCACAGAGCTTATAAACAGGATTAAAAACGGAGGGAAGCTTCCGCTTATAACTTCGTGCAGTCCTGGATGGATTAAGTTCTGCGAACATAACTACCCTGATTTTATAGAGAATCTTTCAAGCTGTAAATCTCCGCATGAAATGTTCGGTGCTGTGTTGAAGTCCTATTATGCAGAAAAGATGGGTATTGATCCTGCAAAGATATTTGTAGTTTCAATAATGCCTTGTACTGCTAAAAAGTTTGAAGCACAGAGGCCTGAATTGTCATCAACCGGATATCCGGATGTTGATGTGGTTCTGACTACAAGAGAGCTTGCAAGGATGATAAGAGAAGCGGCCATAGATTTTACAGAGCTTCCGGAGAGGCAGTTTGACGATCCTATGGGAGAGGCTTCCGGTGCCGCTGTTATATTCGGTGCAACAGGCGGTGTTATGGAAGCGGCTTTAAGAACTGTTTCGGAAATACTAAACGGTAAACCGTCCGAAGATATTGAGTACAATGCGGTTAGAGGTGTTGAGGGCATAAAGGAAGCAAGTGTCGAAGCCGGAGGAATGACTATAAAAGCGGCTGTTGCTCATGGACTTGCCAATGCCAGAAAATTGCTTGATAAGATAAAAGCCGGTGAGGCAGAGTATCACTTTATTGAGGTGATGGCTTGTCCCGGAGGCTGTGTAAATGGAGGCGGACAGCCTATTCAACCGTCAAATGTAAGAAGTTGGATCGACCTTAGAGCTGAAAGAGCCAAGGCTATTTACGAAGAGGATAAAGAGCTGCCGATAAGGAAATCACATGAAAATGAAAAAATGATGAAGCTTTACGAAGAATATTTCGGTGAACCGGGAAGTCATAAGGCACATGAACTTTTGCACACACATTATGTAAAAAGGGAAAATTACCCCGATAATAAATAATTAAATGTAAATATTGAAAAGCAGGTTTGCGGGTTTTATCCCGTAAGCCTGCTTTTTTGCTTTGAGCGATATTTCGAAGAGAATAGCTGCTAATCAATAAAAATCCAAAGGCAGTTCGTAAGCCCAACTCGCCTTTTGATGGATTTTACTTCGGCAAATGGGGGCTTAATAGAACGCCCGGATTCCTTGAAGAACCCGGGCGTTTTTTATAATCGATTATCTGTTATTGGATATTGATAAACCTTACCAAATGTCAAAACATAATTATTAAATATATTATTGGCTGGATACTATTTGCGCTTTTTGATTCCAAATACTACAGCTACTGTTATCAGCAATACTGCGATTACGGATAAAACTATTATAATCGGTAGGTTTGAATTTTCAGCTTTAGATGTATCGGCCTTAGATGTATCTTCTTTAGTGGTATCTGTTTTATCTGTGTCTGTATTGCCAATATCGGAATCAGACGGGTTATTTGCTGCTGCGTCCGGTGACAGTGTCGGAATGGGAGGCAATGTAGGCAGAGGTTCAAAATTTGAGGAATCTGAGTTTATCTTTGGTGGTTGTTTTACCGAATACCCTGTTTTCAAAAGGTTGCGGTCCCAATCAAATACTAATGTTCCATCAGTTGACTGCGGTAATGTGCCGCTTTCTTCAAATTTTATCTCGGTTGCAGAATCCTTTAAAACCTTAAAGCCTATTACCCCAAGTACCCCGGTTGATTCCGGCTTATTGCCTGCTTTATAATCATCCGTACGTAAGTATGTTTTGCCAAAGTTAAGCTCTCCTTTGGAAAGGCTATGCTGAACTATGGGGAATATGCTGTAATCGGCATTCAACAGCAAAGTTGCATTTCCGGGCATGGTAGTTTCGGTATATGGATCACCCGTGTCAGGATTCACAGGCTGCAGAACATCTTTATTGTATCTGATGTTTACCTGATATCCGGCAAAGTTGCTGATGTTGTTGATTTTCAGTGTTCCCTTGATAACTTCTCCAACTTTAGCTGAAGTCTTGTCAAATTCAAGAGTTATGTATGAATCCGAATCTGCAAATGAAATATTAGAAAAAAAGAAACTGGAAACAATACTTAATACAGCAAGTGTCAATAATACTCTCTTTAGCGTCATAGTCCAATTAAACCCCTTCTATGTGTTTTATTTAAATATTACCACTAAATAGCCCGTCGAACAATACTTTTTACTGATGTAATATTATGAAATATGCTGCTAAAACATTATGTAAACAATTGCCGATTAATTATTTGTTAATTGGGTTCGATAAGTATATTGCAGAAGATTTGATTATTAATGGGAGGAAGCATATGTAGAATGCTGCCAAAAAAGCTACAGTGGTGTTTATGATCTTAATTATAGCATCTATGGTAATACAGGTGGTAGTTGCTGAAACAATGGGGTTTGACATTGCCGGACTTTTACGACAAAAAGTAAGTTCAATGACAGATAGCAATATTTTATCGGTAAAAAGCGAGTTAGAGCAGGCTAAACAAGAAACTGAGAATAGCACTTTAGGATATTTGGATGAATACATAAATAACATGAAAATAGCTGTTGAACAATATCAGAGTGATGAGACCGAACTTGCAAAACAAAAGATCAAAAGCAAGGGTGATGAAGTTGTAAATGCATTAGATGAGCAAAAACAAAGTTTACTTGACAGTTCTAAAGTTAAAATAAAAGCTAAAATTGACAGTGACTTAAATGATACATTAAAAAAATTAGACGCTGAAATAAAAATAAAAATTCAAGAAAAGCTTAAATATTCTTTTCGTTTTTTATATCTAATTCTCCTTAAATAATGAATTTATGTGACCTGTTTGCCCCAGTTATGGGGCTTATTTTTTATTTTCAATTAATATATTTAGAGGAAAAGAGCAAATGAGACTATGTAACCATAAAAACCCATAATAAGGATGTAAATTACAAAAATCGCGTAAAATGTGGTTGGATTTTACTTACATATTATGATATATTTTCTCTTATAAAGCTTTTGAGTGGGAAATATTTGGATTATATAAGGGTTAATAAAATAGTGTTTTCCCATTCTGCTATAGTGTTTCTCTAATACCTTAATAAAGGAAGACTCTACGAACTCGTTGAATCATCAGGATTCTTGGATTTTCGATTAGATAAGGAAATTTGAGAACACACTGCTAGTGCTAAAAGTATATTATATTATTTTGCGCATGGGGGAAATTTTGTATTTGTATGAGCGTGCGAAAAATTATCTATCAAGGATGCGTTCATCAGATCAAGGTGTATGGTTTCGCGGATGTGTTAATTGAGAATACAAACATTTTTCGCGGAATATCTTGGCGCTTAACAAAAAAGCTAAAAAAACAGATGGGAGGAAAGCTCGCTATAATTATCTCCGAATTTACCGGGGATACCGTAATGTAATTTTACAGTATGGTAAAAATTTGTTAAGCTTATACTGATGATAACAAACTTTTGACTACCTATATAGTATTCCGATTGTTTGTTATCTAAATGGATGAATAAGATAAATTCACTTTTTTAGGACACAGTATCCGTTAGATTCTTAGAGTGTATGAATTTGTGAACAATATTTTAGACTCCAAAAGCAGCAGGTTTTTTAGAGCAGAGAGATATGGAGAGAGATATAAAAGTAAACACCAATGAAAAATGTTATAATGAGTATTTTTATCCGTATGATTCAACAGTTTATAGGGGAAATAAAATTCACTTAGAAAAAAAACAAGACAGTGAATTTTATATTGTAGGTATAGGAACATCAAGTGAAGGATTGGTTGCATTAGAACAGTTTTTTGCCAATATTCCTTCTCAACAGGGCCTGTCATATATCATTTTATATCATTCTTCGTTAGACTATAAAAGCGTACTTATTGACATTTTATCAAGATATACGTCAATGAAAATATTGATTGCTCAAAATGGAATGAAAATTGAACCGGATACCATATATATAGCTCCGTATAAAAGTATTCTGACAATATCAAAAGGGACACTTATTATAGGAAAACAAGGACTTAACAGCAGGTGTGAACAGAATATAGATACTTTTTTCTGTTCGCTCGCAAAGGAGCAAAAGGACAAATCCATAGGTATATTATTAACGAGCGGGAGTACTGACGGAATACACGGCAGTATTGCTATAAGGGAAGCCGGTGGAATAGTGTTTTCACATCAGGCAACCAGAGGTTATGCAAACAGCGATTACGAAAATAACAGCGAGGATAGTATTTATAATTATAGTTTGCCTCCTGAGGAGATACCTTTATACCTTTTTAACATTGTAGAAAAGAGACCGGACTTAAATGACAGAAAGCAAAACGGATTGCAGTCAGGCACACAGGATATGAAAAATTCGGATGAAAGCATATATCAAAAAGCTGCCCCAGATAGTAATATAGCATTTAAACTGCTGAATGAATACCTGCCGCCATGTATTGTTACAGATAATGAAGGCAGGATTTTATATGTTTCAGGGGATGCGGGGAAATACTTAAGAATACCTTCGGGAGAAATAAACTACAGCGTATATAGAATGCTGCCTGAGAGCTTAATAAACGTAGTTAGAAGCGGTATTGAAAGAGTTAAATCTGAGAAATCGGATGTTGTTTATACAAAGTTGGCATTTGAATTGGATAATAAAATTATAAAGGCAGATTTGAAATTCAAGCTTTTTAATAAAGAAAGCAATCATATTATAATTTTCTTAATAGAAAACAAAGATGAAAATATTTCATCAGGCGATGTAAACAATGCCTGGAATACAACAATAGAACAGGATAATAGTTTTAATCTTGCCGGAAATAACTATTTTATAAATGATAACACGTGCGAACCAAAAAATTCATACGGCTATAACGATATAAACGGCTTTTTACCGGATTACTTTGCAGGGAGCGTCTTTTTAGACAGGAATCTCTGTATAAAAAGATATAGTCCTTCTGTAACAAAAGAGATTAATTTAATGGATTATCATGTTGGGAGGCCTATAAACCACATTACGCATAATTTTGAAAATGAAAATCTGGCACAGAATGCAATAAGGGTATTAAACAGTTTGGTTTCAATAGAAAATGAGGTCCGGAGCATTTATGG
>JAEZNF010000091.1 GCA_023441845.1 Bacillota bacterium
GTTATATACGTGGTCAAGGTATATTTTATCAAGTCTATGGGCCAAAAGATGTAGACGCAAATCTCACTTCACAAAGTGCTGCCATCAATAAGATGCCCGGCGATTTTAACCTCCTTAAAAATCATGTGAGCTCCGGGTATTGGGAAGAAATCAAAGAATACATATTTGTCTTCAAGGCATTTCGTGGTTCGTATCCTGATGTTATTGAAGAACTGAAAAATTTAGAGAATGATAATCCTACTGTTACTTTTTCAATTTGTGATACAGATGAGTTATTAAGAAAATTTTCCGAATTAAGTATAGAAAAAATGTCCTATGTTGCTGATACGATTATTCCAGAACCTGATTTTGAAATGGTAAGTTTTGAAGTTATGGGTGACATTATTAATCATTTAATTTCTGTCGGAGCAGCAAATAACATAGACAATACTAAAAATCCGCCTGATTTTGAAGAAAAAATTACTTTTAACCAAATTTCAAATTTTCAAGCTCAAAACTTAAGGGTTGCAAGTTATAAAATAGAACAACTAGACGATTACCCGGAATGATATACCTCCCCGGTAGCTCTATGACCGTTGCGTTTTCCTGAATGGATAAAGACGAGGATGGACCAATTTCACTTATCTTTCCGCCACGGCAAATAATTGTGCTATTCTCATGAACTGCCCTATTCAGCACATCTACAATATTTACTCGGTTTATGACCAATGCTTCGGATTTCCCATTGATTTCGGAAAGTGTGTTTTCATGCGTTTTCTTTAAAATTGCCATAAACTACTCTCCTATTTTTTGATACAATTTTCTCTCCTACAACTTTAGATGCAAATACCACTTTAGATACGTCCTTTTGTATAATCTTTCATTTCGTATTATTATTTATTAAAGTCCCTTTAGTTTCTCTTGAATTACATTCCAATTAACATTATATACCAAATAGTAAAAAACACAAATATATTTCATATAAGAAAATAGGTTGAGCGTAGTAACAACAAAGCCGGATAACTCGCTGGGTGAATCCCAACGTATTATCCGGCTTTTATTCTATTCCCACAAACCTATTCTGTGTTTATTCCAGCTCAAATGCGCCGGTATAAAGCTGATAATACTTGCCGCGTTGTTCAATTAGCTGCTCATGGCTGCCACGTTCAATAATCCATCCGTGCTCCAGCACCATAATCACATCCGAGTTCTGTACTGTGGAAAGACGGTGGGCAATGACGAAAACGGTTCGCCCTTTCATTAGCGCGTCCATGCCTTTTTGAACAATGGCCTCGGTTCTGGTGTCAATCGACGAGGTCGCTTCATCCAAAATCATAACAGGAGGATCGGCCACCGCCGCACGGGCAATCGAGATCAGTTGCCGCTGTCCTTGTGAAAGGTCTCCACCATCGCCTTTTAAAACAGTCTGATACCCTTCAGGCAGCATGCGGATAAAACCGTCAGCATTGGCAAGCTTTGCGGCTGCAATACATTCCTCGTCACTGGCATCCAGTCTGCCGTAACGGATATTGTCCATCACCGTTCCGGTAAACAGATTGACGTCCTGCAATACAACACCAAGTGAGCGCCGAAGATCGGCCTTTTTAATTTTATTAATATTAATGCCGTCATACCGAATTTTTCCGTCAGCAATATCGTAGAACCGGTTAATCAGGTTGGTAATGGTTGTTTTTCCTGCACCGGTTGCACCTACAAAGGCCACTTTTTGCGCAGGCTCGGCATAAAGCGTAATATTATGAAGAACCATTTTGTCTTCTACATATCCAAAATCAACATCATAAAACCGAATTTCACCCTTTAGCGGCGTGTAGGTCACTGTGCCATCGCTGTGCGGATGCCTCCATGCCCACATCTCGGTGCGCTCGTCACATTCGGTAATGATTCCCTTCTCCATTTTGGTATTCACAAGGGTTACATATCCATCATCCTGCTCACTCGGCTCATCCATCAACTCAAAAATTCTCGAGGCACCGGCCAACGCCATAACCACCATGTTGAACTGAGAGGAAATTTGGCCTATGGGATTAATAAAACTGCGGGAAAGTGTCAGGAACGAGATGATGGTTCCAATGGTTAGTGTGCCAACTCCAGTAAGGCTGAGGTTGGGAAGCTCGGCAATTCCGGCCGCACCACCAATAATGGCAAGTAGCACATAAAGCATATAGCCAAGGTTACCGACAATCGGCATGGTAATATTACCATATTTATTTGCCTCGGTCGCACTGTTGCAAAGTTCTAGGTTCTTTTGGTCAAATTCTTGCTCAACTTTATCCTCATGACAAAAGACCTTTACCACCTTTTGGCCGTTGATAATCTCCTCGATATAGCCATTAACATCACCAATAGAGGCTTGCTGTTTCATAAAATAGGTTCCGCTACGGCCTACCAAAATCTTAATAACCCTAAGAAGAATAAAGGCAAACACTGCCACGAAAATTGCCAGCCCCACACTAAAATATAGCATAACAAAAAAGGTGGTCAGTACGGTAATCAGCGAAGAAACTAATTGAGGAAAGCTTTGAGAAATGGCCTGGCGCAGAGAATCGGTATCATTGGTATACCGGCTCATAATATCTCCATGGGTATGGGTATCAAAATAGCGAATGGGCAAGGTTTGCATATGCTTGAACATGGCATCGCGAATTTTTTTCAGCGTTCCCTGCTCCACAATTACCATTACTCGGTTATAAAGATAAGTCGAAAGCACACCAACCAGATAGACGATGATCATCAAAAAAATCATGCTAAGCAGCCCCGAGTAAACCGGGCGTTCCTGCCTAAGCAAGGAAACAATATGCTCATCTACCAGCCTTTTTAGAAACAAGGAAGTGGACGCATTGGCCGCCGCGCTCAGCACAATGCAGACCGCAACAAAAACAAGCCGTAATTTATATTCGGCCATATAAGAAAGCAGCCTTTTCAATGTTCCCGGCCGAAACCTTCTCATACCTGATTTTTCAGCCATTCCAGGGCCTTTTTGGGTAAATTCCTTATTCATGTATCACGCCCCCCTTGTTCTGGGATTCATAGACCTCTCTGTAAATTTCGCTGGTCGCAAGCAGCTCATGGTGGGTTCCAACTGCCTCTATTCTGCCATCGTCCATCACAATAATTTTATCTGCATCCTGTACCGAAGCAACACGCTGCGCAATAATAATTTTCGTGGTGTCGGGCAGATTCATGCGCAAAGCCCGCCGAATCTGCTCATCAGTTTTTGTATCAACTGCACTGGTAGAATCGTCAAGAATTAAGATTTTAGGATTTTTTAACAGAGCACGGGCAATACAAAGCCGTTGCCGCTGTCCTCCCGAAACATTGGTTCCACCCTGCTCAAGCCAAGTGTCATATTGATCTGGAAACTCGTTAACAAATCCATCGGCTTGGGCAAGCTTACAGGCCTGAATGATTTCCTCATCGGTAGCTTGTTCATTACCCCAGCGAAGATTGTCCTTAATTGTCCCCGAAAACAGGACATTTTTTTGCAGCACCATGGCTACTTGATTGCGCAGCGCATCTAAATGATACTCGCGCACATCAATTCCTCCAACCTTCACCTTGCCCTTTGCCGCGTCATAAAGGCGTGGAATGAGCTGGACAAGACTGGATTTTGATGATCCGGTGCCACCGAGGATTCCAACCGTCTCCCCCGACTCGATGGACAGTGAGATATCGTTCAAAACAGGTTTATCCGCATTTTTAGTATACGTAAAGGAAACATTCTCGAAAGAAATTGCCCCATTCTTAATTTCTAAAATAGAATTTTCACCGCTTTGCAAATCGCTTTGCTCATTTAAAATTTCTACAATACGTGCTGCCGATGCACGAGAGATAATAATCGTAACAAAAACCATCGAAAGCATCATCAAGCTCATCAAAATCTGCATAGCATAGGTTACCAGGCTTGTCAGCTCGCCCGTTGAAAGCCCAATAGCAGCGTTATTTCCACTGGCGACAATGGCTTTGGCACCAAACCAAGACAGCAAAATCATGCTGGTATAAAGGCAGAACTGCATGAGCGGCATATTAATTGCCAACCGTTTTTCAGCTTTGGTAAAATCATTAAAAATAGATCGTGAAATTCCCTCAACCTTTTGATTCTCATGGTCTTCACGAATATAGGATTTGACCACACGTATACCGTGTAAGTTCTCCTGCACAACATTGTTCAAAGTATCATAGGTATTAAATACCCGAACAAATATTGGATGAACACGCGTCATAATCAGCCACAGGCCAACGCCAAGAACCGGAATGACTGCAAGAAAAATCAGTGACAATTTGGCATCGATACGGAACGAAAAAACCAAGGCAAATACAATCATCATGGGGGCTCGCACTGCCAGCCTTGTAATCATTTGGAATGCATTTTGCACATTGGTAATATCGGTGGTCAGCCTTGTAATAATGCTTGCTGTTGAAAACTTATCAATATTGGAAAAGGAAAATCTCTGCACATTCTTAAACATATCATGGCGCAAATTTTTCGCAAATCCCGCAGAGGCAATTGCTGCGCTCCGTCCGGCCAAAATGCCAGTTAGCAAGGAAAGGCCCGCCATTGCAGTCAAAGCCAGTCCTATCATAAAGATATAGGACATATTGTTTTTGCTAATCCCGTTATCAATTAATAAGGCAATTAAGGTTGGAATAATAATTTCAAGAATTGATTCAATGGTTACATATATCGGCGTAAGAATGGTATCCTTTCGATACTCTCTCACGCTCGACAAGAGCTTTTTGATCATACTGTCGATCTCCTTAATTTTTCACTTGATTTGAAATGTTTTCTTTCATTCTCGTAAGATAGTTCACAAGCAACTCCGCTTCATCCTCTGTAAACCCTTTCATTAAGGTGTTTTCCAGCTTCTCTCTATCATCAAGCATAATTTTTGTAATATCATGGGCCTTATCGGTTAGCACAATTTTTTTAAGGCGAGCATCCTGTGAAACAGCCATTCGCCGAATCAACCCCTTTTGCTCCATTAAACTAAGCACTTTGGATGCAGTAGAGCGAGTAATGGTAAAGTGATCCTCTATATCCCTTTGAAAAATTTCCCGATCGGCATTATCGGCAAGAAAACCAATAATCCAGCCGTTATTGCCGGTAACCGTTTCAATTTCTTTTTTATGAGACGAAAATTCAAAAAACCGTCGAATCATATTGTTCAACGATCGAAGTTCCAATCCAACCCTTGTTTTTATCATTTTTCCACCCCTTCCCGCACAATTTTCTTGCAAAAAACTGTTTTATATACAACTGTTCGACATACAACATTATAGCAACGTGCTAAATCATTGTCAATAAAAAATGTTCGGTTGAAGATTGCCCGCTTTAAGACAAATGAAAGCAACGAGAAGAAACGCCTTACGGAAATGTTAAGCCGGGTACTTTGCGGATAGAGAAATAAAAGATATAATTGGTACAAAAGACAAGGCCGTCGATGTGGATATGCCCCTTTTGAACCGATAATAAGCACAAGAACTCTAAAAATTCATCATGACAAGCATCATAAACCCCTATAATAATTGAAAAAAATGTAACACTATTATTTATCCAAAAAACTATGATCGAAAAAATAAACTTACACACTAATTTTTATAGGCCCATAATTTTTGGCGTTGTTTACAAGTAAACAACGCCAAAAACTTTATTGCCTGGCCCAACAGCACTTGACTTATAAAGGTTTTATACTTTTTCTGCAAGTAAAAATAGTATTTACTGCTTTTTAAAGTCAAATTACCGTAACCCTTAATATACCTTTGGCTAAAAGGTTTTCAATGTTAAAACGAGTAAATAACTGGTAATTTAATTACTCACATGAAATAGCGAAGCGCCATTTTTTTGTTGTATTTACGCATACTTAAATTAGCCTTATCAACTTTTCTTCAAAATGTAAATCTTCCTGTTATTATTTTTTGTGTGTTTTGAGTTAATGCATTAACCGTTGATATCATCAGTACTATATTAACAAAGTATATGATACAATCCAACTCAGTATTTTTATGTAGATAAATATATACAGAACATATGTGCACATTTCTTGTGGGTTCTGATTTCCTATAATGATACCATAAAACGAGGCAAACAAAACATCAAAAATAAGTTAGAATTGAATTATGGAAAAGAGACGACATTTTTCACCGAAAGAGAAAGCAAAAATTGTGCTTGAGGTTCTAAAGGAAGATAAAACGCTGAATGAACTTGCTGCTAAAGTGTTATATATCTTATCATCCATTGGAGTGTTTCGGGCTGGATATTTTACTTATGATGCAGGATCAGGGAATCCCATTATTGGCAATCCTAAAGCGCTTATACTAATTG
>JAEZNF010000127.1 GCA_023441845.1 Bacillota bacterium
TAATTCAGGCAATTCCAGTTTGAAGCTTGGGGACAAGGAAAGTGACAACAACAAAAAGCTGGAATACTATCAAAAGGCTCTTGAAACCTACAAGCAGGGAATTCTTAAGTTTCCGGAGAATGTAAGTTTAAAGTATAATTACGAGTACGTCAAAAATAAAATAGATGAACTGCAGAAAAATAACCCTGATAATCAGCAAAACCAGCAGAATCAGGACAACCAACAGGATAAGCAAAACCAGGACGACAAGAAGGATGGACAGAGCCAGGACGATCAGAAAGAAAATCAGGAAAACGAGCAGGATACAGAGAACCAGGACGATAAAAAAGACGGTCAGAACCAGGATAATAAACAAAACCAAGAGGGACAGGAAAACAAGCAAAATCAACAGGATGAAAAAGCACAGCAAAACAATCAGGGTGCACAGGCAGGAAGTACCCCAAGTAAGGATAACGAAGAGCAAGATCAGACTTCAAAGGATGAGAAGTCCGGAGATAAAAAGTCTGACGGTTCAGCATTGAATCAATCGGATCAGACAGGAAATAAACAGGACGACAGTGAGATTGCGCAGGTGCTGCAGATGCTTGAAAGACAGGAAGAAGACAGCCTAAAAAATAATCAAACTATAAAAGACAGTGGTAAGGGTGAGGAAAATGACTGGTAGAAAATTAAAAACAAAGGTTTTTTCCATATTATTAATAGCGATATATGTTGTTATGTTGATGAAAGTTGGTGTTTATGCAAAAACTCCTGAATTCCGGCTTGAAATAGATACCCCTGATCTCCCGAAAGGTGGAACTGCCGGTCTGGTTTTAGCGATGGTAAATGCAGATGGCGCGGAAATAGAGAGTATTACAGGGGCGGAGAATTTCGATATTGCTTCAAAGGGGACTTCTTCTTTATCGAGGAATATTAACGGAGATGCAACCATTGAACTGGATTATAATTTTGTAATTAGGCCTAAGAATACCGGGAAGTTTACCCTTCAGGGAAACGTGAGATATAACGGCAATACTTATAAGACAAATGAGGTTCAGGTTAAAGTCACCGAGAATGATAACAATGCTAAGGGAGATGCCGAAGAGGTGTTTGTAAAAACGCTTCTTTCAAACAATGAGATTTATTTCGGACAGAAAACTGCTTTGTCATACGAGCTATATTCCCGGTATAGTATTGAAGACTACGGTTTTAAAGATAAATTTGAAATAAAGGATTTTATCAGCAAGGAAATTTCTCAGGACAATCTAAAGGCCAAATATGAATATATTGGCGGAAATAAATATGTTAAATATGAAGTGAAAAAACTGTTCATTTCACCCATAAAAACAGGTAAATTCAATATCCCGGAATACAATTTCCAGGCTAACGTCATTACCAGAGGAGGGTTCTTTAATTCTTCCACACCGGTTGATTTGAAAACCGAGGCAAAGGAGATAACTGTAAAGCCGCTGCCCCAGGCCAATAAGCCGGCCGATTTTTCAGGGATTGTAGGGAAATTAAAACTGGAGTCAAAGTACAGCAGGCAGGAAGTCAATTATGGAGATTCAATAAACCTTCAGATTACGGCTTCAGGAAATTGCAACCTTGATGAGGTCAAGAAAATTGTAAGTGACAATATTCCCGGATTTTCAGTTTACCAGACAGTAAAGAATGCCGAAGAAAGCCTTGAAAACAGTCAGTATAATGCAAAAAAAGAGTTTGAAATAATACTGATTCCAGAGAAAAACGGAAATGTGAAGATTGAGCCCATGTACGTATCCTACTTTAACCCTGAATCGGGCAGCTATGAAAGGGCAGAGATTCCCGGCTCAACTATTACGGTAAAGGGTGATGCCCCACAGGTTCAGTCAGGTAAATTCGATTCCGGTTCTTCCAATACCAAAGTTGAAACGGTAAAAATCAGTCAGGTGGATTATGCGCCGAGGAGTGAAGGTTATTTGACTATTCAGTTAAATAAATCACATTTGCTCATCGGCTTAGGTATATTTGCAATTATAGTGGTCATGGCTGTTTTATTGTTAATAATGTTTAAATTCCGCAGGAAACAGGATAAAAAGCTCAAGGAAGTTTACAAACAAATAAAAAACTCCGATAATATAAATGACGTCTACAACCTTTTTAACAATATGATGAAGCACTGTTTCAATATAAGTTTAAAAGCCAGTTCAGAGAGTGACATTAAAAACAGGCTTGCAGGTCATAAAATTGTCGAGCCGGTACTCGAAGTCATGAATTATATGGAAGATGAAAATCGCCATACCGATAAAACCGGGGTGTATCTCAAGGATAAAATAAAGGATATTTACCGGATTCTTCAAACCGGGAGATGACAGTATTTCGGATTTCAATTTGATAGACTTCCTAAATGACTGTAGAGGTACTGCTGGGATTTCCGGCAAAACCCGCGTTAAAGACTTGAAAATAACTTGCTTATATTGGCATTGCCGGAGTCGTAAGTGCAAAGCGGATCTATTACAACAGGTAGTAACTGATTTAAAGCAGGGAGAAAAGATTCGCGGTTCATATTGAACCTGAATCAATGATTTTCAATATCTTTTTACGATACTCCAATATTTTAAAATTATTTTGCTCATATTTTTTAAGAGTTAAATCAACACCTTTAATAATGTCATCTTTGCCCTTTTGAGGTGAGTTTGGAGAGTTACCCCAGTTTAAATATGGGACTACGTCAAATTTCCTATGAGCATCGGGCTCATTTATACCTGCGCAATAATTGAAAGTTCCCATATTTATAGGATCATTTTCTTCTGTAAGCAGGATGCCGTTTTTGTTATATACCGCTTCACAAAAGCCTTCCCAGGATACAAACTTTAAATTGTATTCACCGTCATTTCCCTGCATGTGGTAAAGCGAATTTTTTTCCGGGATTAGCTTCCAGCGTTTTTCTGAGGGAAGCCTGGAGTTCAAATATAATAATTCATTTAAACTTTTCGGCACTTTATTTAACCTGTTCCTAAAGTAATGTGTACGAACATCTACATAACCTATCTTATAAACAAGAGAGCTTACTAATCTATAAAGTCTCAAGTTAGTCTCAGAATCGTTATTATCAATTTCTCCAACGTTTTTTTCAACATCTTTCATAATGCGATTCAAGGCTGTTTTGGCCCCCTTTCTTTTAGCTGTTTCGGATATATCATTTACATATTTGGGGCTTCCTATATTGGGTTTTTGGGTTGATAACTCTTTAATAAAAATTATATTGTGACTCTGAAGCTTCAAATTTTCAGATATGGGTCTAACATGTATGCATTCGTAAAAAAGAAATATAATAAAAACAAGTAATGTTATACTTTTCTTATTCATAATAGTTCCCCCTCCACTTATTCTATTATGTCTAATAATTCAATAAAAATTGCGAGGCAGATTTTTTTGACAGTCCAAACTATTTTTGTCCCGAATACCTTATTTCTCTTCTTTAAGGGCATAATAATACCACAAATTTTCTGTGGTGATTGTCCGTTATCTTGACATTACGACATAACTGTTATATTATATATATAACAGTTATGTTATTTATAACAAAGGTGGTGATAGGTTGTTTTTGAAGTTGGATTTACAATCGGAGACGCCAATCTATATGCAGTTAAAAATGCAAATAATCGAAGGTATGGCTACAGGTCAGCTAGCGCCTGGAGAGCCGCTTCCTTCTGTTAGACAACTTGCTGCGGATTTGGGTATTAATCTCCATACTGTCAACAAAGCATATACTCTTTTAAAACATGATGGTTTTATAATAATTCACAGGCAAAAGGGTGTTGTGGTTAATTCAGAAAATAGCCTTAAGGTTTCAGATGAATACCTTGCCCAGCTCAAAAGCAGTATGAGACATATTATTGCCGAGGCCTTTTGTAGAGGTATGGAAGTTGATGAGTTCAACAAGGTTTGCAGAGATATTTTTTACGAGTTTGGTAATGCAGGAGGTAAAAACCTATGAGTACTTTTGTTATGCTGATGCTTTTTGCTATAAGCTATGTCCCTACATTAATTATAATTGCGGTAACTCCATATATAACAAGAAAAACCGAAGTCTTTGGAGTGAGTATTCCCAAAGAGGAACAATTCAATCCAGAGATTATGAAGATAAAAAAGGAATATCTGAAAAGAACCCTTCTATTAGGAGGATTGCTTTGTGCGGTATCATTACTGATGGTTTTGTTTACTCCAAATGATATAGCCTTTTTATTCCTTCCTGTAGGTACTCTATTACTGCTGGTGATAATGTATGCCTTTTATTTAAGGAGCCATAACAAGGTGAAGTCTTTAAAGTCAGAAATGAGATGGATGAATGACAGAGCCCAAATTGTAATGGTAGATACCGGTTTCAGGAATAAAAGGGTTATGGCCTCTCCATTGTGGTTTGGACTGTATGCATTGGTAATTACCATCACAATAGTGTTAAATTATGCAATGTACGATACACTGCCCGGCAAAATACCCATGCACTGGAATATCCGCGGCGAAGTGGACAGATGGGTAACAAAATCGTATAAAGCTTTATTATTCGTACCCGCTGTCCAGGCTTTTATGACGATCATTATGGTATATAGTTATTGGTTAATCGGAAAATCAAAGCAGGCTATCGATCCTGCATCTCCGGAGATATCAACCGAACAAAACCGCAGGTTCAGGTATAGATGGTCGTTATATATGATTATCACCGGATTGGTTTTATTAATAATGTTCGGAGCCATGCAATTATTTACATTCGGTCTTATAAAGAATCAATGGGTCATTATGGGACTTCCGCTTGTTGTAGGTTTAGGGATAGCACTTTCGTCAATAATACTATCTTTAACTACAGGTCAGGGAGGAAGCAGGCTGTATATAAAGAAGACCGGTGATGCTGCCGAAAGTAAGGTGGTCAGAAGGGATGAGGATAAGTATTGGAAGCTCGGCTTGTTTTATTTCAACCCTGATGACCCCTCGTTTATTGTCGAGAAAAGGTTTGGGATAGGCTGGACTAATAACTGGGCTCGACCTATATC
Source organism: Bacillota bacterium (assembly GCA_023441845.1). Lineage (GTDB taxonomy): Bacteria > Bacillota > Clostridia > Acetivibrionales > DSM-2933 > JAEZNF01. The sequence goes on from JAEZNF010000127.1 coordinate 5,010, forward strand.
CTGGGTACTTACAATTGGTTTGATAGTATTTATAATAGGTTTTACAGTAATTACTGCAATTTTAGCAGAATAATAAGAAAGGGAAGTGATACAGGTATACTTAATGTGTGAAATAATTATAGGTGAAAAAGATTTATCTTGGCGGAAGCCTTAGCGCTAATATAGCAATTATACCTTTCCTATGGCTATCAGATTTCAGAAAGTAAAACATGGAGGAGAAAATGAATATATAGTTACAAAATGATGGATAATGCGGGATATCCTGTTCGCATCGCTCTATCGGGTGAAAGCACTGCGGCTCAGGGAATTAAGGAACTTTTGCCTTCGCATGACTAGGTGGTAAACAAAGCGCAGAATAAGTTGGAACATCTTTGGATAGAATGCGTCAATAATATATAAAACTTAGGGGGGGTGTTTGAATTGAGGATATTTATAAAAGTGTTTTGTAGTGTTTTTATAATAATTTTTGTTTTCACATCATGCGGATTGTCTCAAAATAAGCAAGCTTCAAGTAATCAAGTTGAAGTGAGAGCTTTAAATGATACAAAACTGAATATTAATGGAAGTATATCACAAATGTATTGTATAGCGTTAGAAGCGCTAATTCCTGAAGATAAAGGTCTAAATGGCGATGCAAGATATATTGCTATCGATATGAAAGCGTTAAAGGGCATAGAAAAAGAAGACATTGAAAATATAAAAGAATATTTCAAAAAGTATAATAATCGAATATTGAATGAGTCTTTTGAAACAATAAAAGAAAAGGGAATTGATAAATATGAGAATGGTTGTCTTGAGGGAATATTGCTATCTACAGAAGCTATAAATGTAATTTCAGAAAATGAAGTAGAAATAAAATGTAATAAGTTTAGAGGTGGTGATGGAGCGATTGGACTAAAAGTAAATGTTGCTTGTGAAAATGGCAAG
>JAEZNF010000160.1 GCA_023441845.1 Bacillota bacterium
GATGTACGCATCCGGGTCCGATAGATTCGCTAAGGCCGTAGTTTGTGTCGTAAAGATGATTTGGAAAATACTTTTTCCAGCGGTGAATCAAACTTGGCGGAACGGGCTGTGCTCCAATATGCATCAGCTTCCACTGGGACAGTTCATAATCTTCCAGCTTAACGTCTCCTCTGTCAATAGCATCAAGAATGTCCTGCGCCCATGGAACCAGGAGCCAGACATTTGTTATTTTTTCTTCAGAAACCGTTCTAAGTATCCACTCAGGCTTTATTCCGCGGAGTAATACCGCTTTGCTGCCTGAAAGCAAACTGCCGAACCAGTGCATCTTTGCACCTGTATGGTAGAGCGGCGGTATGCACAAAAAGTTATCCCCGCGCTTTTGACCGTGGTGCTTGTTTTCAGTGATGCAGGACGACATAAGGCTGTTATGCGTATGCAAAATGGCCTTTGGGAAGCCTGTAGTACCTGATGAAAAATATATCGCAGCATCATCATCGTCCGAGAGCTTAATATCGGGCGCTTCAGAAGAACAATTTGCAGTAAGACGGTCATAGTTTTCGGCAAAAGTAGGGCGGTTTTCCCCTGCGAAAAACAGTGTCTTAACTTCCGGTATCTGATCGTAAATCGCTTCTATCCTGCCTATGAATTCAGGCCCGAAAACCAAAGCAACGGAGTCGGATAAACCTAAACAATACTTAATTTCCTCAGCTGTATATCGAAAATTCAACGGTACCGCCAAAGCACCGGATTTCAATATTCCAAAATAAATGGGCAGCCACTCAAGGCAATTCATCAAAAGAATTGCAACCTTATCGCCTTTTTTAATTCCCCTTTTAATCAAAAGATTGGCCATCCGGTTTGCCTTTTCGTCAAAAACGCGCCAGGTCATATCCCTTCTATATTCACCTGCCGGGTTGTTTTCAATCAGTTCGTATTCTTTCCAGATGACATTGTGGCTCTCTTGAAGATCCAAATTAATCTCGGTCAGGCATATTTCCTGTCCGTATAATTCGGCATTTTTAGCCAATATTTCCGTTATGGGCATTTTTTCTCGTCCTCCCGTTCTACCTACACAAATACATTTTGTATAATTTTTAATCCGTTCTGCACATAATATGACAAAACTCTAATCCTATTATAAAGCGATAAATTAAGTTAATCAACATTTTATTATACATAACAAATCCTAAGAACAATAATACAAGGGACAGAGCGGTGAACTACAACTACTCTGTCCCTTTGGAAATCTGTTTTTATAATTATTGACAATACATGGAAAGCCCTTAATCAGAGCCTATTTCTCATAATATCCGGTAATTATAGTTTTTACTATATCATAAAATACAGGCACTGTATCTACACAAATGCTTTCTTCACCGGAATGCGGATTTGTAATTGTAGGTCCTATGGATATGCAATCCATTTCGGGAACTTTTTGAACTGCGTAAGCAGTTTCCAGACCGGCATGGATTATATTGGCAGTATATCCTTCGGGAACTTTGATAGCATATACATCTTTTGCTACACTTAGCAATTTTGAGTCATTATTTGGGGCCCAGGACGGGTACTGATCACTCAAATTGTAATCCGCACCGTTTGAAGCTGCAAGTGCTTTATGCATTGCAATAATCCAGTTCATGGAGGATTTATTGGAACTTCTGTGGCTTGAGTTTATAGTAAGTTTTTTTGACTCAGTATCTGTAACCTTCACTATTGCCAAATTGGTTGAGCTTTCAACGACACCCTTCCTCTCAGGGTCAGTGTACATTTTAAGCACTCCGTGAGGCATGGAAACAAGCAGGTTCAGTACCTTTAATGTTGACTCCCCGGTAAAAGCAACATTGAAGGAGGAAGCTCTTTTATGTGAGGAATATGTCAATCCCGGTTCATTTGTATAATCGGATTTAACTCCTTCAATATAGCTTTCAAAAAGATTTGTAAAAACACCCGGAGTGTTTTCTTTAACTGCAACACAAGCATTTACTTTGCTCGGGATAGCGTTATTTTTTGTTCCGCCGTTAAAATCAACCAATCTGATATCAATATCACCGGCATTGTTCTGAACCGTTTCACACAAAAATCTTGCCATAAGGCAAATGGCATTTGCACGGTCTTCGTTTATATTGACACCTGAGTGGCCGCCCTGTAGGCCGCTGATCTCCAAAAAGTAGCAATCATATCCTTCCGGAAACTCTTCTGTTTCTATTTCTTTCGTTAATGTGGACAAAGCACCTCCCGCACTACCGTAATATATTGTGGTAATATCCTCGGAGTCAAGGTTTAAGTATGCTCTGCCTTTTAATATGCTCGGGTCAAAGCCTGCGGCTCCTCCCATATTGGTTTCTTCCTGAACCGTAAATAAGCATTCAATTTCTCCGCATTTGAACCGGTCATCCTCAATTAAGGCCAAAGCGGTTGCTACACCTATACCGTCATCAGCCCCAAGTGTTGTACCGTTCTCCTGCGGAGGTGCACCGGCCTTCAGCCATGTTTTATTATCAGCATCCTGGTAAGTTAAAAGACTAAGTGGAAATATATCGTGAGCCGGCACGCAAACCATATCCATGTGAGCCTGAAGTATTATAGTCGGCTTATCTTCATAGCCCTCGTCCGCTCTTTTTCTTGCTACAATTACTCTTTTACCTACATACTCCGGATCATCACATTTTGTTTTTTCGGGATTCGGATAACCTTCCTCATAGTATGTAACAGTTACTTTAGGGTTAGCCTTGAGTATATCAAGTACATATTTTCTTACTTCATCCTCATAGCCCGAATCATGCATTCTTTTTGTAATTTCTTCAAAGTGCGTCCAAAGATTCTTCGGTTCAAAATTGTCTAAAACACCCATACAATGATCCTCCCTTTATTTTTATTGAAGATACAATAATACAATACATTATAATAACATTTTTGTATTATTATAGTCAACAGTGTATTTCTCTGCTTGGGTTTATTTGCGTATATTTAAAAAGTATTTCGGTACTCATTTTCTTAATTCCAATAAATCACGATGAGATATCAAAAGTCGGGTATGAATAATAATATTAAACCAAAAGGAGGGAAAATCAGCCGATCTTCCCTCCTTCTTCACTGTACTTTTTACTTCAATACCTCTACCATCTGCTTTTCCAACTGTTTTAGCTTAAGCCTGAGTTCATCAATTTCAAGGTCATCCTTTTCCTGCTTCAAATCTATTTTCAGTATCTCCGCAAGCTCATTAAACTCCTCTTTAATGGTTTCAAGCTGCTCGATTATTGAAAGCCTCTTGAACCTGTAGCTTTCTCCCGGCTTTTCAAGATTCTCTATAACCCTGTTGGCGCTTATTACAAATGAACTGCCCTTATCCGGCATTATTGTTTCTATATTGAACTTTTGGTTTATAAGCTTTGAAAACCCTTTCATTCCTTCTTCTTCGCCGTGGACAATAAATATCTTTTGAGGTTTCTTCTTTATTTTTGAAATCCATTCGGTAAGCCCGTCCCTGTCTGCATGCCCTGAAAAGCCATCAATCATTTCGACGCGGGCATTAACTGAAATTTCTTCACCGAAGAGCTTGACCTTTTTGGCACCATCTACAAGCTTCCGTCCTAAAGTTCCCACAGCCTGATAGCCTACAAAGAGGATAGTACATTCCTTTCTCCAGAGGTTGTGCTTTAAATGGTGTTTAACTCTTCCCGCTTCACACATGCCGCTTGCTGAAATGATTACCATATTGTCGTTTCTCTCATTTAAAGCTCTTGACTCATCGGGCGTCTTTGTAAACTGAAGCCCCGGAAAATCCAGCGGATTATCGCCGTTTTCAATGTATCTTCTAGCTTCCTCGTCGTAGCAGTCAAGGTTCCTTCTGAATATTTCAGTCGCCGAAATTGCCAGTGGGCTGTCTATGAATACAGGAACATTCAAGAATTTTTTCAGCCTCTCATCAAAGTCATCTCTTTCCTTGTGGAGGTCATATATGATTTCCTGCGTTCTTCCCACCGCAAAGGACGGAATTATAACATTACCGTTTTTCTCTATTGTCTCGTTTACAATATCCACGAAAAGTTCAATCTTGTTCCTATTGTCCTCATGCAGCCTGTTACCGTATGTGGACTCAATAACGAGGTAGTCAGCGCTTTCTATTATGGAAGGGTCTTTCAATATAGGTGTGTCCTTATTCCCTAAATCACCCGAGAAAACGATTTTTGTCTCTTCCCCGTTTTCCAAAACCCAAACCTCAATAATTGCAGAGCCCAGAATATGACCCGCATCGTTAAACCTTACTCTTATGTTGTCACTTAATTTTATAACATCATTGTAACCGACACTACTGAATAGACTTATGCAATCTAAAGCCTGCTGATATGTATACAACGGCTGTTTGGGCTTCTTGCCTGCTCTCAGGCGTTTCCTGTTTTGCCACTCCGTTTCAAACTCCTGTATGTGTCCGCAGTCAGGCAGCATTATGGAGCAAAGTTCGGCGGTTGCCTTTGTGGTATATACAGATCCTTTAAAACCGTCATTACAAAGCTTAGGTATTCTTCCGCTGTGGTCAATATGCGCGTGTGTCAGTAAGATAAAATCAATATCGGCGGGGTTGAACGGAAATGGTTCTTCATTCATAGCATCTTCTCTTTTATGTCCCTGGAACATTCCGCAGTCTACCAAAAACTTGGAGCCTTTTGTTTCTACCAGAAAGCACGAGCCGGTGACGGTTTTAGCCGCACCTATAAAGGTTATTTTCATAGAAGCACCTCACAAGTCTTAAATTATATAGTTATACAATAATTATACCAGTTATTGCATTGCTAAAACAGTACTATCGGTAAAAAGAAGCCTACTGCTTTTCCGCTTTAAAGTGGTTCCTTTTTTATATAAGCTTGCAGTTGCGCCTGATCTGCGTTATGCACATTCGTTATTGCTCTTCTCATGATCCTGACTGCATGCATATCGGACCAGTTGCTCTTTAGAATTTACACAGCATACCGAGCACGTTTAAATCCATTGAGCAGGATTTAAAATATTACATCGGATTCTTTTTTTAACTCATGGCACTCCATAGGTTGAAAAAAATTTAGTGGAAGTTATATTTTATAAAAGTTTATTTATTGACTATTATAATTTCGGACTGCTTCAAATTACCTGCTTCTATAGGGTAATCCAGCATATAAACGAACCCTCCCCTGCATTTCATTTTATGGTGGGCGGTATTAAGTCCGTTTGTAGGAAGTTCTACAGGCGTTATAAACCATTTCTCCAGGCTTTTATTCTCCATGCTCCATGTAAAACTGTCGTTTAAAAACAGCCTTGTCAATTGATTGGGCGCGCTTGACGCCGCTACGTTGTTAATCGGCAGAGATGCAACCGCAGAGTACAGAATATTCGAATCATAACATATTATTGATTTATCACTCGGCATATAGGAAACCTTTTCTGCAACTCCATTTTTGAAGTTAAAAAGGCAAAGTTTTTGAGGAATTATTTTTAAAATTATCCTCTGCGAATCGTATATGTCAAAGTCCCTGATATCAATCATTTTACCGGTTTTATCACCGGATACAGCCAACTCATCAGGGTTTACTTTGTATTTAAGTTTAAAGCCACTGTCAAAAACATAAAGAAGTTGGCGGCTTTCTTCATTAGCCAGCATTATAAGCCATCCGTCCCTTGAGAAACACATTTTTGAACACTCAAGGCCTTTATATAAAGGTTTTACCGCTTCCAATTTTAAATCGTTACTGTATTTATGCAGTTCCCCGCTTTTACTGTCATAAAGATATAGATTATTATCAAGCTGTGCAATACTCATATACATTGCACCATCCTTACTTTCGCTTTTTAAGAGCTGTTGCCCGTCAACATCGTATACTGTTATTTTATTTCCCCATTCGGCTCCCGAGCTGTTTTCGCCGTTTTTGCCCAGTAAATATAACAAACCGTCAACCGTTTCGAAATCAAGCCATTTTTCTTCAAGCGGAATATTCAGTATGGAGTTTCCCTGCGGCCTTATGTAATAATTCTGCAGTATATTTGAATTTGAAAAGTTTTTATAGGAATTCTGCACAGTTGATATTGAATTACTTCCGCCGGGTAATTCCGAAGGAACCCCGGGGTTCAATTCGGGCATTACTATGATATCCCCTTCTTTAAGATCTGTTGAACAGGCCGGAAGAAGGAATAAAGACAATATTAGAAGTACAGTCGTTATAAGTTTTACTGTTTTATATTCGTTACTCATAATTTCCCTTTCTTAAGTATAGTCTACATTATTATAAAATAAATATCTAAAGAAGTATTAATGCAACTGTAAAGAATTTGTAAAGAAGAATTCTATTGCTTACGGTGTTCGCCGGAAATACTTATCGTGAAGCTGGTGCCATCCTCTCCTGTGCTCTCCACACAAATCTCCCAGCCGAACATATCAATTATGCGTCTTACCACATACAAGCCTATTCCGCTTCCCTTTCCTCCCTCACGTGCATCATCGGACATATAAAAATTATCAAATATATAAGGCAAATCCTTATCCTTGATTCCCTTTCCGTTATCACTTATCTTCAGCGTAATTGTGTCATTCTTTTCGCTTAATTTTATCCTTACCAACCCGCTGTTTTTGCCGTATTTTATTGCATTATCCACAAGGTTTATGATTATTTCCCTAAACAAATCCCTGTCGGCCGAAACAATTAAATTTCCAGGGATATCGCTTATAATGGTTATATCTTTTTCAGCAGCCATAGGCGAAAGTATCCTTACTACCGTATTTATTTCATCAGAGAGGTTTAATCCGGTTATTGAAGGCTTTATTTCCTCAAGCCTTGTAACTGTCAGCAAAGATCCGACCAGCTTTGACAGCCTGTCGGTTTCCATATTGACATAGTTAAGGTGCTCGTTTAAAACCGCAGCATCTACATGTTCTTCTCCCAGAAACGGCTCTACAAGTGCTTTAATTGAGGTCAATGGCGTTTTAAATTCATGTGAAACACTACTTAAAAAACGTTTTCTTCCGGTCTCGATCTTCATAAGCTCGGTGCTCATTTGATTGAAAGTCTTAGCTAAGGTTCCTATTTCATCCGTTCCATTAATATCAACCGTCACTCCTGACTTTCCGTTTAATATTTTAAGGGATGCATCGGTCATTTTCTTGATGGGGTATGCAAATTTACACCCTAGATAGAATGTGATACAAAGGATTATAAGTATAACGAAGGCTGATATAACCGCAACCTGGGATGCAAATTTAAAATTATCCTTCCATACATCGGTTACATCATATGAAATAAGTATACAGCCGGTAAAAACATTCTTTTTGAACATGGGGTATGAAAGCATTGCAACCCTTTCGCTGCCCTTTTTATAATAGCCTACACTGGTTTTCCTGTCCTCAAATGTCTTCCTGATTTCAGGGTTTTCGATTACCCTGCCTTCAAATTGCTTCAAGCTGTCGGCAATTACACTTTTATTTAAATTCAGGACCAAAACCCTTCCTTTTAGGCTGTCCGGGTTTTCCTCATTTCCGGGATTTATAAAATACGTGAGTTTTAAGTTTCTTGCCGCCATTTCCGATATTATTTGTGCCATTTCCGAATAAACTTTTTCGGTTTTCAAATAATGCTGACGGCTGTATAGGGTTATCAGAATTCCGTCAATCAAGGAAATTGCTATTATAAACAGTATCCCGTATGTAATTGTAAGGCGCCAACTGATGCTTTTAAAC
>JAEZNF010000188.1 GCA_023441845.1 Bacillota bacterium
TATAATGCCGAAAGCAATATGATTTGTTACTTATTATAATCTATATGTTTCGCGAAATCATATACCGTAATCCATTGAACGCGCAACACTTTATTATAATTCTTTCGTGCGTTCAATCTAATTGAATTGCGTTCCTTTTTGTCCTTTTTAATAGTGACAACTGTATCAAGTATTCCATCCTTGGCAGCATAAGATGACTTGTTCCCAAAAAAGTTAAATGATAACACTCTCTTTCCTTTTCTTCTACATCCTTAAATTGCTTAGGCATAGGTTAGGGATGGCCCATATGGCCCAAGTATGGCCCAATGCACGTCTTGACAAACAGGAATATTTTAATATACAATATAATAATAGCCATATACAAAATTTAGCATGATTTGTATAAGAGTTAAACCTACGGAATTAGCAACCTGAAAAAGGCAAACCTATCGAAAGGTAGGGGCGCAAAGTTATGGGCCTACAGCAGGATAGATAGCAATGGCTGCCAGACTACCAGGAATCAGGTCTGTTTTTCCTATCTGTACCTAAAAATTTTCGAAAAAGTAAAAACCTACAGCTTCACACTAAGTAACGGAGTAAAAAACATGAGTAAGAGTATTAAAAGTGTGCTTTTGACTTGCATTTTTCTATGTCTTTTATTTATCCTCTCAAGTCCATTTACTGCATATGCCGCAACAACTGATACAGCTGCAACACTTCAGGAGCTACAGGATAAGGTTGGAGCAGCAATGGAGTCTCGGGCGACTTCATATTCCGTAATTTATACAAACAGCGTTGCATTTACCCAATCCGACATTACAAATATGTTCAATAACATCTTGAGTGCAGATGATTATCTTCATTTTGTTCTTAAAACTTACGGCGGGTACACAGCATCAGGTACGTTAGGCAATATAACTGTGAATTTTACGTTTACATACTGGGAAACTGCAGCACAAACAGCTGCTGTTGACGCAAAGGTTACGCAAGTATTGGAAAGTTTGGGCACGAGCAGTACGAACGATTATCAGAAAGAGAAGGTAATTCACGATTGGATGCTACTATTACAGCTACCACTATAGACGGAAGTAAGACTGCAAGCTGTACAGTAACTGTAACAACTCGCGTTACCGGAGTTAGCACCGACAAAAGTACTATTTCCTTAAAAGTTGGGGACCCTGATGCAAAATTAAATGCAGTAATTTCTCCTGCATCGGCAACAGTTAAAGATGTAATCTGGACAAGCAGCAATTCTAATGTTGCTACTGTGGCTTCGGACGGCACAGTACATGCGGTGGCAATTGGTACTGCAACAATTACAGTAACCACGGTAGACAGTGCAAAAACGGCAAAGTGCGTTGTAATAGTGCCAACTCCGGTATCCGCGGTCACAATTTCACCTGCTGCCCTTACAATAATGTTAGGACAAACGCCTGTAACTATAAAAACAATTATTACACCTTCCACAGCTAGTATAAAGACTGTTAGTGGAAAAGCAGCGATGAAACTGTTGCGAAAGTTAGTGCAACAGGAATACTAACACCCGTGGGAGCAGGAACAGCAACCGTTACAGCAACGACTACGGATGGTGGCTTAGCAGCAACATCTACTGTAACGGTAATACAGCGAGTAACCGGAATAACATTAAACAATAAAACATTAACCATCAAACCGGGAGGTTCCGATGTGCAATTGACTCCAACAATCGCTCCAAGTAATGCTACAATAAAAGACATCACGTGGACCAGCAGCAATCCGAATGTAGCTACTGTAGACTCAAGCGGAGTAGTACATGCAGTTGCATATGGTACAGCGGTGATAAAAGCAACCTCCACGCAGGACAGCACAAAATATGCAAGCTGTACCGTGACAGTGACAGCACCTTGATTGTATAATAAGATATAATAATATAAAGCAGTATAAGAAATGCCGGGTCTTCATACCCGGCATTTCTTATACTGCTTTATACCCTCTTTGCTTGAATTTTTTATATGGCTCCTTAAATGTATGTTATAAATACTGTATTTTTATTTATAATAGGTAATTTATCAAAGGATATTAATGCCCTCCCCAGAATTTCCTGTCAAGACTCCTGTACTGAATGGCCTCCGCAAGATGCTGCGGCAGAATCATATCGCTCTCTTCCATATCTGCAATTGTCCTTGCCACTTTTAATATTCTGTGATGTGCCCTGGCGCTTAAGCCAAGCCTATCAAAGGCATTTTTCAAGAGCTCCTTACCGGTTTCATCAAGCTTACAGAATTTATTTATTAATGAAGGCGTTAGTTGTGAATTTGAATATATTTTTAGACCTTTGTACCTTTGAAGCTGAATTCCTCTGGCCCTATTTACCCTTTCCCTTATTACACAGGATTTTTCCTCTTCTTTTGTGCTTTCCAGATCTTTATATTTAACACTTGCCACTTCTATATGTATGTCTATTCTATCCAGTAAAGGACCCGACAGCTTGCCAAGGTACTGTTGAATCTGCTTGGGTGTGCAGTTGCATTGTTTTTCCGGTTCCATAAAATTTCCGCACTTGCATGGATTGGCTGCGCATATAAGCATTGTCTTTGAAGGGTATGTCAAACTGGCATTGACTCTCGATATGGTCACATGCCCATCCTCAAGAGGCTGTCTTAACACCTCTAAAGCATCCTTGCTGAATTCAGGCAGTTCGTCCAGAAACAAAACCCCATAGTGCGCAAGGCTTATTTCGCCAGGCTTTGGGTATTTCCCTCCTCCGATTATTCCAATATCCGATATTGTGTGGTGCGGTGAACGGAAAGGCCTGTTGGTAACAAGTGAAGTCTTAGGAGGCAATATTCCTGCTATACTATGAATTTTTGTAACTTCCAGCGCTTCGTCAAAAGTCAGTGCAGGAAGTATGGTAGGAAGTCTTTTTGCAATCATGGTTTTTCCTGAGCCCGGGCTTCCGATCATTATACAGTTATGTCCGCCTGATGCCGCCACTTCAAGGGCTCTTTTGATATTTCCCTGTCCTTTAACATCTTCAAAGTCCAGTTCATGCTCAAATTTGGCGGAAAAAATTTCGTCTATATCGACAGAATGCTTTTGAAGCAGCTTTTCACCGTTGATATGATAAACCACCTCAGAAACATATTTAGCGGGAAAAACATTCAAGTCTTTGACTACAGCTGCCTCTTCCGCATTTTCTACAGGCAGAATAAGGTTTTCAATCCCTTCATGAAGAGCACATATAGCCATCGGCAGTACTCCGTTTACAGGTTTGATTTCTCCGTCAAGTGACAATTCACCTATAAACATGTATTTACTTATATCGACGGTGTTAACTTGCTCTGTGGCCGTTAATATACCCATGGCAATGCCGAGATCAAGCGCAGAACCTTCTTTTCTTATATTTGCCGGAGCCAGGTTTACAGTAATTTTTCTTATCGGAAACTCCAGAGCGGAGTTCTTTATGGCTGCCCTGACCCTCTCCTTTGATTCTTTAACCGCTACGTCGCCAAGTCCTACAATGTCAAATCCAGGGATTCCATTACTGATATCAGTTTCAACCTCTACAACATAGCCGTCTATTCCAATCAAACCACAGCTTTTAACTTTTGACAACATATAATATTTTGCCCCCGTTTTAGACTTTAGTACTACATAATAATACATTATTTTTAACCTTTTGTACATAAAACCTTAAAAATAATAAACACTTTATGCAAAATAATACATTAGTACTTTTAATTTCAACAAGGATGAACAGAATAATTTAGTTTACATAAACGCATACTATGTACGACAAGCTATAACTCTTTATAAAAAGAGTCCAAAAAGCAGCATTGCTTTAATACATTTTATGAATAGGGAGTTCACTTTCATAAAGCCTTTTTCAGAGTTGTTTATCTAATTAATAAGTAACGATGGGAGGACTGATGAGTTTGTATAATATGTATTATCAAAATGGTGTGGTAATTGTTCCGAATGTTATTGTTAAAGGAGATGAAGCATCGGTTTCTTATAAAGGTGTATTAAGTAATTCCGGTGCAGATTCCATTTATATGCGCGTCGGCTATGGAGACAACTGGGAAAACACAAAAGATATAAAAATGGAAAAAACTACTGACGGTTTTAAAGCGGATTTAGCCGTGGCAGATGACAAACTGTTAAAACTTGCTTTTAAAGACAGTGCAAGCAATTGGGATAACAACAGCGGAAGAAACTATACCTTTGAGGTACAGGCAAGACTGTAATGAATTTATAATGTCAACCCAAAAGCCTGGTCTGTATCTTTTACAGTACAGGTCAGGCTGCAAACAAAAGAGAGGGAATATCCCATCCATTCCATTTTCAGCCTTAAGAGAATTAAAGTGTTTACCGTATATGAACGATAAAGGCCTTGCAGGAAAATTAAATTACATTGAACATGATACAATAACTATAATTAGCGTATAGGGAAATAAAAGTGGAAATGCGTTCTTACTTAGCTTCGTTTTTTATAAATTCATTGAACTCATTTATTAAATATAGTAGTATGTACTTAATCGCACTAATTTTATCATTCAGAGGGAGTAAAAGCGTATGCGACGTTTATTTAGCTTTACCAACTATAACAAACCCGGGCCCGGAGTAGAAAAAAACGAAGCTCCGAAACCCAGAGTACTTCTATTTCTCCAGATATACTTAAGAAAGTTTTGGCACCTTGCAAAACTCAACATGCTTTTCTGTGTGTTTAATCTACCGGCTTTGTTACCAATAATCGTTTTATATTTGTTATTTTCAGGAGCCTATCAAGGATTGCTGAAAGGAGATTCCTTTTTCAGAATCATTATGTTTCTTTCCTTTTGTACAACATTTTTAGGTATTCCGGTAATTACAACAGGACCAGCTCAAGCTGGATTTACGTATGTTCTGAGAAACTACTCCAGGCAGGATCATGCATTTATTTGGTCAGATTTCAAAGAACACGCCATAAAAAACCTCAAACAGGGGCTACTGATATCTATAATTGATTTTTTTGTTATGCTTATTTTTTTCATAGATATCTATATTTACGCAAATGCAGCTATTGACAGCATCCTGCTAACTATATCGGTATTTTTCGCAGCATTTCTTTTTGTAATTTTTTTAATGATGCATTTATACATTTATCCTATGCTTGTAACTTTCGAGCTTTCCTTGAAAAACATCTATAAAAACGCATTCATTTTTGCATTATTAAAGTTCTTGCCGAATATAGGAATTCTGCTCTTGTGTTTTATGCTTTCGGCAATACTATTTTTGCTCTTGCCGGTTCTAAACATTTTGCTGCTTCCTTTCATTACGTTTAGTACTATCGGACTTATTACGAATTTTTATGTGTATCCCATACTGGAAAAATACATGATTAACCAGAAACAAGAAGCGTAAATGTGTAGGTCATATCGAATCACTCAGCAGGGAATATAACGATAATCAGAGCTTTAACCGTCTATTAAAAATATATAGAAGTATAAAATCCAGATAATTTAATACTGTTTTAACATAAAAAGAATAGTTAACCCGAAATGTCTTTTTCCGGTTAACTATTCTTTTTAATAGGAATTAATATTCAAGTTGCGTAGTGCAGCCTTCAACCTCGAAAGTTTCTTTCTGTATATTGCATCCGTTCAACTTTTGGCTTCTTTCATCCGGCTGGCTTCCGGAAACATATACATTAAAGAATCCGGGTTCAAGAATACGCCTGCCCTCATTATCTATTAATGACATCTGCGCAGGGGTTATTTTGAAATCAACCTGTTTCTCCTGTCCGGGCTTCAGATGAATCCTTCTTGCCCCTGCCAATTGCCATCTTGGTATCTCAACACTTGCTTCCACATCTTTCAGATAAAGCTGTACAATCTCATCCGACTCAAACAGGCCTTCATTTTTAACCATTACACTGCAATCAACACCTTCACCGGCATTTATTTTATTCTTTGAAAGTTTCAAGTCACTATATCCGAATTTGGTGTAACTAAGCCCATAACCAAACGGATAGAGTGCTTCATTCTGCATATACCTGTATGTCCTGTTTTTCATGGAATAATCCCTAAAATCCGGAAGTTCTTCAGTGGTCCTGTAGAATGTTACAGGAAGCCTTCCAGAAGGACTGAATTCCCCGAAAATCATTGAAGCAATTGCCTTGCCGCCTTCAGCTCCAGGATACCAGGCCTCTATAATAGCAGGCACTTTATCATCAGCCCACGTTACCGAAAGAGCGCTGCCTGCCAGCAGTACCAAAATCATCGGCTTTCCAACCTTGTAAACTGTCTCAAGGAGCTCCTGCTGCAGTCCCGGAAGATTCAGGTGTGTTTTATCGCCGGCCGCATACTCATTGGAAACATCTCCTTCTTCGCCTTCAATATTTGCATCCAGACCCATGCACATCACAACCACATCAGCGCGTTCAGCTATGGCAACAGCTTCTGCAAACTGCTCTCTCGGCGCTGACAATCCTGTATTCTCCTTGTACAAATGGCATCCGTATGTATAGTAAACCCTTGTATCGTCCGAAACTGCTTCACGAATACCTTCAAGCACCGTAACATATTTTGAAGCTGTACCGAAATAATTGCCTATCAGGGCATCCCTGCTGTCGGCATTAGGTCCTATCACCGCTATTGACTTAATCTTGTTTTTATCAAGAGGAAGTATATCATTTTCATTTTTCAAAAGTACCAGCGACTTTTTGCACACTTCCAGCGCAAATTCCCTGTGCTCTTTACAGTCATTCATCTCGTATGGAATCTTCGCATATGGCACTTCTTCAGGGTCATCAAACATTCCCAGTTTCATCCTGGTAACCATCAGCCTTGTGATCGATCGGTCAATCATCTCCTCTGTTACCAGACCTTCCTTGTGTGCAATTAACAAATTCCCAAACATATTGCCACAGTTTAAATCGCAGCCGTTGTTTACCGCAAGAGCAACCGACTCTGGCGCCGTTTTTGTCACCATATGGTTTTCATGAAAATCCTTTATAGCCCAGCAGTCTGAAACAACATGCCCTTTAAATCCCCATTCTTCTCTTAATATCTCTTTTAAAAGAGTCTGACTGCCACAACAAGGTTCACCGTTCGTCCTATTATATGCTCCCATAACCGCTTCAACATCGGCTTCCTTCACACATTCCTTAAAAGCCGGGAGATAAGTTTCCCTAAGGTCTTTTTTTGATGCCACCGCATTGAATTCATGCCTCTCGCTTTCTGGGCCGCTGTGGACAGCAAAATGCTTCGCACAAGCAGCTGCCTTAAGGTATTTTTTATCACTACCTTGCAAGCCTTTAATAAATGCCACTCCAAGTCTTCCGGTTAAATATGGATCTTCTCCATAGGTCTCATGACCGCGTCCCCATCTTGGATCCCTGAAAATATTTATGT
>JAEZNF010000199.1 GCA_023441845.1 Bacillota bacterium
AAGCTGCTGACACCGCCATTTGATAAGGGAGAACTTTCACCCGGTTATATAAAAGGGTATGTTCCTGGTGTGCGGGAAAACGGAGGACAGTATACCCATGCTGCAACATGGGTCGTGCTTGCCTTTACCAAACTCGGTATGGGAGACACGGCTAGTGAAGTATTTCATATGCTCAATCCGATCAATCACACCAGAACACCGATCGAATATTCCAGGTACAAAGGTGAACCCTATGCAATTGCGGCCGATGTATATGGTGAATACCCCCATATAGGCCGTGCGGGCTGGACATGGTATACGGGAGCAGCAGGATGGCTTTACAAGGTTGGGATTGAAAACATAGCCGGTTTTAAAAAGAAAGGTGACAAGCTTTACATTGAACCTTGCATACCGCACATTTGGGATAAGTTTGAGATTATATACCGCTTCGGAAAGACCAATTATCATATCGAAGTCAAAAATCCAGACCGTGTATGCAGTGGTGTGGCTTATATGGCTATTGACGGGAAACCGCTTCCGGAAGGCTTCATCAGCCTTTCGGAGGATGGCAATTATCACCGTGTTGAAATTGTAATGGGCGAAGCGTACAATTATGCCGATAAATCGGGAGTATAAGGCATGTCTTCGAACACTGGAAATTCATAGAGTTCAAGACTGAGTTCCGATAATAATTTAACACAGGCAAAAAAATCGGATACCAGATTCAGCCTGTTTTCAGCAAGGATATGCTGCAGATTAAGATTTTCCTGGTATTCCCAGCGGGCATATCTTGAACGTTCATCCAGGTAAACCTTTACAGTTTCCTGAAGATCAGGCTGCTCGAGTATTTCTGAGCAAATAAATATGTTGCACACAAGCGTTCTGAATCGTGGCGATAGCCTGCAACCTGAACCGGGTATTACAAATGGGCATGTTTTAAAAAATATGGTGTGATCCTTGATGCTGCCTGAGTCAATGAGATTTTCCGACTCGATGTATTGATCATAGGCTTCCTTATCAAAGGCTCCCTTTGCATGAATACTATAATTATGTATGATAGTACCCGGGTTTGATAAAATGATATTTAGAGCTTTGAGCCCGTTCTCCATAACCGCCATTCTTTGAATATCTACCAGGGTGAATTCCGGAAAGTAATAACAGCAGCCCCTGTCAGTTACTTTGCATAAGCTCCTGCCCATAACGCTGCTGCAGCTTCCGCAGCCGGTACAGCTTATCTGAGGAACTCCCCTATCAAAACAAACAGAAATATTGTCCATAAATCGCCCCCTAACTGATTTTATATTTGCATTTTTTTATTATAATTGCTGAGAATTGCATGAGCAATATTTTTTGTAAATTTATTTCTTGAGGATATGGAGAAAAAGGGAAATGATGGGGAAATTATGTTGAATGAAACAAAAACTTGTAATATAATGGTTAATGTATTATTCGTAATTTAAATACCGAATGCCAAATCTAAGGAGTTGTGATATTAATAAAGAGTTTTTGTGTTTCATGCCTTTCCCAGCATTATCGTACAATCCAGTTGAACATTGTTTTATGTTAAATAACAATCGAAGTAAGTAAACAAGTGTTTAGGCAGCTTTCTTCGTACTGGGAGGTGGATAGCCTTGAAAAGCGGCAGTTGCGGATATTATAGTCATGCTATCAATGAATTGAGGGACGAACTTCATCTTCTGATGGAGAATGAAAATGTGAGTAGTGACATTGTCCAGGAAAAAAGTGAAGAGCTTGATAATCTGATTTTGCTATATTATAAACAAATAGCAGAAAATCACGAATTGAAGGAGCCATAAAATAAAGCCGTAATAAATGGCAGCACTATGAATGCTGTAATTGGATTTCCTACACCGCTGACAGGAAGCTGCTGACCGAGAATGGATTGTCCTGCCAGCAAACAGCCGGCTATCAGTCCGGAACCAAGTCCTCCAATTGATCCCGTCACAATCATTAGCGGGTACAATTTATCCGAGGCAGGTTTGCTGATATCTTTCGGGTGCATCACATCGGTCCAAAGGAGGTTGTTTTTTTTGACAATGGAATAAGCCAGCGGAAGTACGATTGGACCGAGCAGCAAAGTGATTACAACGTTATTCAATAAAATAATGGTAGACAGGGCAGTAAAGCTTGACAACTTCAGCACATCCAGTCCCCAGGCAATGACAACCGCACAGGAGGTGCTGGCGATAAAACTGATAAAGCCAAACTGTGCCAGCTTCCTGGGGGAATTGATTGTTGGAGCTCTGTCTTCCCCCGGTCTTTGTTTTATATGATACCAAAGCTTATAGGGTATATATGCGTAAAGAAAGTTTCCAATAAAACCAAAAATTGAGCCTGCTGAGAGTGTGCCAAAAAAATCGCCTCCCAGATTTCCAATCGCCGAGCCCCAAGCTCCTGCGGGTCCAAAAAGCAGGCCGAATATAACCGGAAAAAGCATTGCAGGTCTTATCTCAGTGATACCCGGTATAATGGGTATTGATTTGGTTGGCAGCAAAAGCAGCATGTAGATACCGGCGCATAATACCGTAAGAGCCACCATTATTCCGTATTTCCACATGGTTATGATCTCCTTCAAAAAACTCCCCCCCTGCCATTATTGTCCACACTTCTCAGATATTGTACCATTTTTTTAGGGAGTTTTGAAGGACATTTCATTATTTCGGTTTCTATTGCAGGTAAGCCCCCATACCCCTTCGCTGCGGG
>JAEZNF010000335.1 GCA_023441845.1 Bacillota bacterium
CTTTTACCTTGTAGATAATTATAAAGTGAAAAATATTGTTATAAACATCGGTCTTGAGGAAGGCGCCAACTATAACAAGAGTAAGGACAATGTAAAGGATACCCTTCATGCAAAGGTGACCGGTGCCTCACTTATTAAGTTCTATTCCAAATATTTTTTTATGAATCCCGAGTATTCCTTTAACAAGCTGAAAATGTATTTTAAGAAATCCTACCTTCCAACTGTCAATAGTGTTTTTGACTCAAAAACCGGGGCGTATAACAAAATAGTTAGGGACAGGGAAGCAATCGGAAGTATCGATGAGTTTTTGAAAAACAATCAGGTTTTTAACAAAAGTGTAGACCCTAATGATGAGAAAATCGAATTAAAGGCAATGGACCAAGCTGTAGCAGCCATTAAGCGTATAAAAGAGCATTGCCAGGCAAAAGGCGTAACTTTCATGCTTATGACCTCCTCTGTATACTATAAGGAAGTTCAGACATATGATAGCAGCCAGTTGAAAAAGTATTGGGAGAAATTGGCCAACGTTACGGACTTCTGGGATTTCTCAGGATATAATTCCGTCAGTTTTGAACCAAGGTACTTTTATGATTTCTATCACTTCAGGAATAGCGTTGGTGATATGTCGCTAGCTTATATTTTTAATGATAAAAACGTTTATGTACCTGAAGACTTCGGGCATAAAACAACCAGGGAAAATGTATCGGCTCATGCGGCTAAAATATTCAGTGACGGTTTTAGGCCGCAGAACGAAAAATCTTATAGTATTGATGTGCCCATTCTAATGTACCATCATATATCCAAAGATGTAAAAGATAAGGATACAACTGTCACTCCTGAAAATTTCAGAAGCCAGTTAACAGCACTAAAAGAAAGCGGCTATAATGCTATTCTATGTAAGGACCTGATTGCATACGTAAACCAGGGTATTGATTTGCCCGAAAACCCGGTTCTTATAACCTTTGACGATGGTTATACCAGCGTTTACCAGTATGCATACCCTATTTTGAAAGAACTCGGCATGAAAGCGACAGCAAGTATCATTGGCATTTCTGTCGGTAAAAATAAATATAAGGATACAGATATAGAAATAATTCCTCATTTTGACTATAATAAAGCCAGGGAAATGTATTTATCAGGTGTAATGGATATTCAGAGCCACTCATTCAACATGCATGATAACAAAACCATTGAAAAAACCGGTCGGGAAGATGCGTTAAGAAAGGAAGGAGAAAGTGAAAGCCAATACATTTCGTTTTTTAAAAATGACTATCTAAAATCCAAAGAAGATATGGAAAAAAATATCGGTAACCGGGTTTATGCTTATTTTTATCCTCACGGAAAATCCTCCGTACTTTCCGAAGTTCTTTTAAAGGAGCTGGGTAACCAGATAAGCGTAACCACCGAGCCGGGTTCAAACACGGTTATAAAAGGGCTTCCCCAAAGCCTGTACGCTTTAAAAAGGATAAATGTATTAGATGACTTATCCGGTAAGGAACTTATTGAAAAAATTGAAAGCTATAAAAAATAGATTATATAAAAAGAGGAGAATAACGAAATGGAAGAATATAAAGAAAAGATACGTGAGTTTTTGAAGAAAAATAAAAAAATCGAGACGCTGGCAGATGATGACGATCTCTTTAAAAGAGGTTTTGTAAACTCAATATTTGCACTGCAGCTGGTAAATTTTCTGGAAAAAACTTTTAAAATCAAGTTCAACAATAAAGATATCACTGAAAATAATTTCCGCTCCATAAATAAAATTACTGAAACTATCATGAAAACCATGAATAAATAAGGTGGTACAGATGAGCAAAAAAATCAAATGCGTTGTATGGGATCTTGACAATACCATATGGGAAGGTATTCTGTCAGAAGATAAATATGTCAGGCTGAAGCCTGGAATAGAGCAGGTGATAAGGACTCTTGACGAAAGAGGTATCCTTCAATCTATTGCCAGCAAAAATGATTATAAGTACGCCATAAGCAAGCTTGAAGAGTTCGGTATTTCAGAGTATTTCCTTTATCCTCAGATAAGCTGGAATTCAAAAGCCGAAGCTATTAAGACGATAGCCGAAGCTATTAATATCGGAATTGATACTCTGGCTTTTGTAGACGATCAGATTACCGAGAGAGAAGAAATAAGCTTTTCATATCCGGAAGTACTGACTATAGATGCCTTGAGATATTTGGAAATCACCGGTATGGACGAGCTTACCCCACGCTTTATTACTGATGATTCAAAGAAAAGAAGACTCATGTACAAAAGCGATATTAAAAGGAAGGACGAGGAAAGTGAGTTCAAGGGAACAAGCGAAGAATTTCTTACGACTCTTGATATGCATCTTAGTATTTCAAAGGTAAAGCCTGACGATCTAAAAAGAGTTGAGGAACTTACCATACGTACTCATCAGCTCAATTCCACCGGATATACCTATTCCTATGATGAGCTTGTGAATTTTATAAACTCCGATAATCATATCTTCCTTATTGCCGAACTTAATGACAAGTATGGAGAATACGGTAAGATTGGCCTTGTATTACTTGAGCATGAAGACGATAAGCTGATGATTAAGCTCCTGCTCATGTCCTGCCGCGTAATGACAAAGGGAATAGGTTCTGCTATGCTTGTTCATATAATAAACATTGCAAAAGCACAAAACAAGCAGCTCTTTGCAGAGTTTATGCAAACAGACAGGAACCGGGTAATGTACATTACCTATAAATTCATGGGTTTTGAGGAAGTTCAGGAAGACGGCGATAAGCTTCTTTTGAAGTATGAATCCGATATAGACAGGGAGTTTCCTGCATATCTGAATGTGAATCTTAAAGATTGATTATGTTTTTGAATTAATATTTTACTTAAAAAAACTTTTAAAGCTGATACTGAAAGCAAAAATCCCGGATTAATAATGTCCGGGATTTTAATCATTGCTCTTTCCATCCCCCCAAGTTTGCCTTGTTGCACTTCCTATCGCTGAATACGCATTGGATTCTTTTAAATTTATAGGATCAAGTTCACCATTAATTTCAAAAAAGTTTGCTTTTTCTGAAACTTTTAAAGTTTTGGGTTGTATATATAAGCATAGAACATTTAAACACATTATGGACAATAACAATAAAACTTACATAGACCGCAATAAAAAGAAGGTGAATGTATATTTGGAGGCAGATCAAAATCTTATAAAGCTTTGCAAAAAGAAAAAGCGTGAAGGTTATGAGCTTTTATATAAAAAATACGAAAAGTACATATATAAAATATGCTACTATTACTCACAGTCAAAGGAAGATGCTCTTGATCTGCTACAGGAAATCTACTTGAAGATTTTTAATTCCATTGAGAAATTTGACGATAAAAAGTCAATACTCCCTTGGATAAAGAAAATATCGGTTAACACCTTCTTAAACTTTGTAAGGCTGAATAAAAAAAATGTTGTTTCGCTTGATACACCTGTTGATGGTGAAAAGACCGTAGAAAGCTCACTTTCATCAAATGAAAACACTGAGAACAACGTAGTTTTTAAGGATACAAAGGAGATA
>JAEZNF010000685.1 GCA_023441845.1 Bacillota bacterium
GATTGCCTGAGGACACCATACATCTACATTTCACAGGTTCCGCCGGTCAAAGCTTCGGCGCCTTCGTACCGCGTGGTATTACACTTGAGCTGGAAGGAGATTCGAACGATTACATGGGTAAAGGTCTCTCGGGCGGAAAAATCATTGTCTATCCATCCAGGGAATCGACTTTTATTCCTGAGGAAAATATTATAATCGGCAACGTTGCTTTTTATGGGGCTACAAGCGGAGAAGCATACATCCGCGGCATTGCTGGAGAACGTTTCTGTGTCAGGAACAGCGGCGTTAATGCAGTGGTTGAAGGAGTCGGCGACCACGGCTGCGAATACATGACAGGCGGGAGAGTAGTTGTGCTCGGTTCAACCGGACGTAATTTTGCAGCAGGTATGTCAGGCGGTGTTGCTTACATTTACGATGAGTCCGGCGATTTCCTTTCCAAAAAATGCAATATGGAGATGGTGGAAGCCGAATACCTTGACAATGAAAACGATATTAAAGAAGTAAAGAATATGATAGAAAATCACATCAAATATACCGGAAGCAGTTATGCAAAGAGAATATTGGACAATTGGGAAGATACCTCTTCTAAATTTGTTAAGATTATACCTAAGGATTACAAACGTATGCTTCAGGCTATCAAAAAGGTTCAGGACTCCGGTCTTGCGGGCAGCGAAGCTCTTATGGCAGCATTTGAAGCCAATTACCGTGACACGGCAAGAGTCAGCGGCAATTAGAAGCACTTAATGCAATTATTTCGGCGAATGTCATGTGACATTCCATTATTGCAGTAAAATCAAAAAGATCTTTGTTGAATAAAATGGAGGAATTTGTTATGGGTAAACCTACTGGATTTATGGAATATAAACGTGAGCTCCCCCCAGACCGTCCGCCTATGGATAGGATTAAGGACTGGAATGAGTTTCACCTTAATACAACCGAAGATAAACAACGGATACAAGGAGCACGATGTATGGACTGCGGTATACCGTTCTGTCACTCGGGATTACTCTTTAGCGGTATGGCATCAGGCTGTCCTATTAATAACCTCATACCCGAATGGAACGATCTTATATACAGAGGGCAATGGAAAGAAGCTGTCGCAAGGCTTTTAAAAACCAACAACTTTCCGGAATTTACCGGACGCGTGTGTCCGGCCCCTTGCGAAGGTGCATGTACAGTGGGCATAAATGACCCTCAAATCACCATTAAAGCTAACGAATGCGCTATCATAGACAAGGCATTTGAAAACGGTTGGATTGTACCTAATCCGCCATTAAAACGCACCGGTAAAAAAGTGGCTGTTATAGGCTCGGGACCCTCAGGGTTGGCATGTGCCGACGAATTGAACAAGGCCGGCCACAATGTAACCGTTTTTGAAAGAGCGGATAGGGCCGGAGGGCTTTTAATGTATGGTATCCCCAATATGAAACTTGACAAAAATGTAGTAACGCGCCGTGTAGACCTTATGAAGGAAGAAGGAGTAATTTTCAGGACAAATACCGAGGTAGGCAAGGATTATCCTGCCGACCTGCTTCTTAAAGACTTTGATGCCGCAGTTCTTTGCGGAGGAGCTACCAAACCGCGTGATCTTCCGGCAGAAGGAAGACAGCTTCTAGGAATACACTTTGCAATGGAATTCCTGCGCGCCAACACAAAGAGCTTGCTCGACTCGGGCCTCACTGACGGCAGCAACATCTCCGCTACGGACAAGGATGTTATAATTATCGGGGGAGGCGACACCGGAACGGATTGCGTGGCAACCTCCATACGTCACGGCTGCAGAAGTGTTGTTCAACTCGAAATAATGCCGGAACCGCCGTCTGAGCGTCAGCCTAACAACCCATGGCCGGAATGGCCCAAAGTTCTTAAGGTTGATTACGGACAAGAAGAATCAATTGCTGTTTTCGGAAAAGATCCCCGTAAATACTGCATTACTACAAAGAAATTTGTCGGTGATGAAGAAGGCCGCTTAAAAGAAGTCCACACTGTAAAGATCGAATGGAAAAAGGACGAAACAGGACGTTTTGTACCTGTTGAAATCCCCGGAACCGAGAAGGTATGGCCTGCACAGCTTGTACTGCTTGCAATGGGCTTTTTAGGACCGGAAGATAATCTTTTAAAACAGCTTGATGTTGCACAGGACGTCCGCTCAAACGTTAATGCGGAATACGGCAAATTCAACACAAACGTTAAAGGAGTATTTGCTGCAGGTGACATGAGAAGAGGACAGAGCCTTGTAGTATGGGCAATAAACGAAGGCAGGGGCGCTGCGCGCGAATGTGACAAATACCTTATGGCGAAGCTTTAAGGTAAAGTAAATCAAACCTTAATTTTAAGGGACCGTTTCAAAATGCAGATTAACCGCTTTACCTGGTGCTTTTGAACATTTTCAAAAGCATCAGGTCTTATATATTTTATCTTTTTGAATACACACTTACCAGAGCATTCGCAATTCCTTCCGCAATCTTTTTCTGGTACTCAGAGGTATTTAGAAGCCTGTCTTCTTCAGCATTTGACAAGAAACCCATTTCAACCAGTACAACCGGAACTTTTGCCCAATTAAACCCTGTCAAATCATTTCTTTCTATAATTCCTCTTGATTTAGCACCTGTAGTGTCAACAAGACTCTTTAGAATGCTTTTGGATACATCTTTACTTTGTTTAAGCATATTTGTATCCTTGACGTACTCACTTCCGGGAATCAAAACAGACACTCCTTTTACCGCGGGGTTATCACAGCCGTCCGCATGTATTCTGATAAATAAATCCGCACTACTCCGGTTAGCAATTTCAGCCCTTTCGATATTTCCCAAATCTACTTCACTGCTTTCCCTGGTCATCACTACCGTAGCCCCCAACTCTTCAAGCCTGCTTTTTAATAACTTTGATACCTTTAGATTTAATTCATGCTCCGGAATTTTTGTTAAAACACCAGATGCTCCTCCAGGGTCTTTTACTTTAAGCACACTGCTTCCAGGTGCGATTGGCTCCTTTTTCAAGCTGGCTTTCTTTTGATGTCCTGCATCAACACAAATAATCAAATTTTTTAAATTAATTCCTGCCTTATCAGTTTTGTTCTTCTTGTCCTCTGCAATTCCATTCCCTCCGGTTCGTGGCACTTTCTCTTCCCTTCCCCTTGATACAGACTCAGCGCAGGTCGTACTTCCATTATTGGTTACCATGGGTTTTATTCCTGCTACGGCAGCAGAAGCAACAGCATCGTTTTTTGAAAGTTCACCGGTACTTTCTATCTTTGACGGCAGTACCGAAGGACGTGTATCAGGTTCTCTATTTGTAGTACCGCACCCATCCAGCAAAGCCGATAATAAAGCGGCACACAAAAACGATAATAAAAGCTTTTTCCTACAGGTAAACATTTCCCACCTCATTACAGTCGAATTTGGTTTTACTTACTCTTATTAAAAACAATACCAGTATTTTCGCACAACTTCCATATGCATTGCAATACCAAGTATATAATATTTGTCCACATTTCATAATTTTATATCAACATAATCTTTAAGTGGCCCGTAAAGTTTAAAAGTTATAGATATGCAGGCCACTAACAAAGGAAGTACGTTTATAAAATCTTTAAGTAAAGTAAAGAATGATATTTTACAAAGTGCTAGTCCCGTTACCTTTTTCATAATTATTATTTCAAAATTTTGTCGCTTCTGTTATAATAAGATTGTAATGGATAAAGCAAATAGCTATTAACAAACTTTTACTTTTAGCAATACCTTTATTCAAAATCCCCTAGGTAAGAACGCATTTCCACTTTTGGTTCTGTAGCGTTTTAAAGGCTTTACCTTTGAAGCAGTTGCTTTTAGAGCATATTTAAACTGGTTATGATTCGCTACTTAGTATATTAATTTAGTTGGAGGCTGTAGAAAGTGGTTTTTATAAAAAATCTATTATCCTTATTTAAAAATCGTTTCAAAACAATAACTGTTAACCATCTCAATAGTAAATACAAAAGAATTGAATTATCTTTATGCCTGCTGGTCAATCTTTTTCTTGTTACGCTTATCCAAACACAGAAGCTGTCAAACGATATGAAGGGTCTTGTTTCCCAATTCCAGGCATTTTTAGCAATTTTCATTGCCTATCGGTTTAGCTATTTTGGCTTTATATTGGAAGCACTGCTTTGCCTATCCGTGGCATACAATATTATCGACCAGTTTATGAGATACCGCACAACAAACTTTGTAATTGCCCTTACTGTTCAGGTTTCAACAATAATTATTTCATGGCTTGCAGCAGTACTTTCAAACAGGCAGGAAACTCAGAAAAACAAGCTGCACTCCCTTGCCATAACCGATGAACTGACAGATGTATATAATGTGAGACATTTTCATACGACCCTCTCGGAAGAAATTGAACTTGCCCGGAAATCCGGTAAATCCATAGGCCTTATTATGGTGGATATAGATAATTTTAAAATGTTCAATGATATATATGGCCATGACTGCGGTGATGATATTTTAAAGCTTACCGCACAAACACTTAGAAACAATTTAAATAAGAACGAAATTCTCTTCAGGTTTGGAGGTGACGAGTTTGCCATAATACTTATAGATTCCAATAAAAATAAAATGGAGCAAGCAGCTAACCGAATCAAAAAGGACTTTCAGGAAAATAAAAACATTAAAAGCAAGTGTAATATTTTTAGTGAAGTAACCTTATCAATGGGTTTATCCGGGTATCCAGACCTGTGCCGCAATAAGGATGAGCTTATATATCAGGCAGATATGGCCCTTTATCACTCAAAGAATTTAACCAAAAACAGCGTACACTTTTATCAGGATGTAATACTTCAAATACGCAAGAATATAAGTTCGGATAATCAGCAGCTCATAGGCATTTTCAAGGGATTACTCGGTACCATATCTGCAAAAGACAAGTATACCCACGGCCATTGTGAACGTGTTTCCCAATATGCCGTCCTTATTGGTGAAGCAATGGGCTTGAGTCTTAAAGATATCACTATTTTGCAGTATTCCGGGTTACTACACGATATAGGCAAAATAGAAATCCCCAAGACAATACTGAATAAAAGCGGGGCGCTCACGGACGAGGAGTATGAAAGCATCCAGATGCATC
>JAEZNF010000351.1 GCA_023441845.1 Bacillota bacterium
AATTTTCTTATTGTAATACTGATTTTACTGGTAATTATATTTACCCTGGCAATAATGCTTTCCATATTCACGGTTTATTTTGCATACAGCAGAAAACGTATCGGGCCGCCCTTTGCAGGGTTTTTAAAAATATGCATGAATATTTTAGCACCGTTTTTGACTTTTATCGGTAATTTTTCGGGGTCGGATAAAGATGACTTAAGAAAGCTGTATATAGATGTAAATAACATACTGGTGCAGTCGAAACACTTAAGATTCCTTCCTCGGGAGGTTATGCTTATTGTACCTCATTGTTTGCAGGAATCGGGCTGCGGCTATAAAATAACAAGGGATATCGGAAAATGCCGGCGATGCGGTAAATGCTGCATAGGAGATATATCCCGATTGGTTGAAGAAACAGGTATAAAAGCTGCTGTTGTCACAGGCGGTACTGCTGCAAGACAGGAAGTTAAAAAGAACAGGCCTGAAATAATATTGTCCGTGGCTTGTGAAAGGGATTTATCAAGCGGCATTTCGGACATAAAGAACATACCGGTTTTCGGAGTGGTGAATGAAAGGCCAAACGGCCCGTGTATTAATACATATGTAGATGTGAACATTTTAAGGCAAAAGGTATACGATTTTATTGTAAGAGAATAAATAAGGGATGGAAAATATGGCAATTGATTTGGCAAGAGAGACGGCTTTAAAAATACTATATGAAGTTTTGGAGAATGGCGCATACTCCAATATTTCGCTTAACAAACATTTAGAGAGCGGCAGCTTAAAAGGCATTGACAGGGCTTTTATAACTGAGCTGGTTTATGGAGTGGTTAAATGGAAGCTTTCCATTGACTTTGTAATAGAGCAGTTTTCCAGTATGAAGATGGGTAAAATATCTCCCTGGATACTTAATATATTAAGACTGGGGGCGTATCAGCTGCTTTATACCCAAAAGGTTCCCGAGTCTGCGGCATGTAATGAAAGTGTCAACCTGTCGAAAAAATACGGTCATGCTGCATCAATCAGGTTTGTAAACGGGGTTCTGAGGAATATAGCCAGAAATAAAAACAATATAAAGTATCCCGATGAAAATAAAGATACGGCGGTTTTTTTGTCTATAAAGTATTCTCATCCCGTCTGGATGGTTAAAAATTGGCTTGAGTGCTTCGGAAGGGACTTTACCGAGAGCCTTCTTAAGAGCAATAACGAAGTTCCCGACCTTACCGTAAGGGTAAACACTTTAAAAATATCAAAAGATGAGCTCGAAAAGAATCTTAATGAGCTTGGAATAGAAACAGCAGCTGGACGGTATACCGATGATGCCATGATACTAAAAAATCCTTCGGCTTTATCAAGTCTGGATATTTTTAAGAAGGGACATTTCCAGGTACAGGATGAGAGCTCGATGCTTGCAGCAAGAATCCTTGATCCAAAGCCTTCGGAGCTTGTTATTGATGTATGCAGTGCTCCCGGAGGGAAAGCTACCCATATAGCCCAACTTATGCAAAACAGAGGAACTGTTATTGCCAGGGATGTCCACCCGCATAAAATAAAGCTTATTGAAGAAGCCGCCAAAAGACTTGGCATTGATATTATTAAAACAGGCATATTTGATGCATCCGAATTGGATAAAGCATACGTAGAGAAAGCAGACAGGGTTTTAGTTGATGCACCGTGTACCGGGCTTGGCATCATAAGGAGAAAGCCGGATATAAAGTGGGCAAGAAATATAGGGGACAAGAAGGAAATTGTTGGACTTCAGATGAAGATTCTGGAGGTTTCCTCCAATTATGTGAAACCCGGAGGTGCTTTGGTATACAGCACATGTACAATCGAAAACGAAGAAAATAAAGGCCTTATAGACAACTTTTTAAAGAAAAACAGCGATTTTGAACTGGAGGACATTTCATCCTTCCTTCCGGACGGTTTAAAAGGCAATTATTCAAGTACAGGTGTTATACAATTGTTTCCAAATGTCAATAATATTGATGGATTCTTTATATCCAGGATGAGGAGAAGGGTATAGGCTATGGAAAAGAAATATGACCTGCTTGACATGACAATTGAAGAGCTTGAGGAAAAACTGTTGAATGTTGGGCAGGAAAAGTACAGGGCAAGGCAGATATTTCAATGGGTAAATAAAGGCGTAAAAAGCATTGACGATATGACCAATCTTTCAAAAGACCTGAGGCAATCTTTGAAGGATAACTTTTATATCGGATGCCTTGCAATAAGTAAAAAACTGGTATCAAAAATAGACGGCACCGCAAAATATATTTTTGAACTTGCCGACGGTAACCTTTTAGAAAGCGTGCTCATGGAGTATAAACACGGTCTTACGGCATGTATATCCTCACAGGTTGGCTGCAAAATGGGATGCAAGTTTTGTGCTTCAACAGGAATAGGGTATGTGAGGAACCTTTCGGCAGGTGAGATTTTGGATCAGATAATATCCATTCAAAAAGATGCGGGCAAAAGAATCAGTAATGTCGTAATAATGGGGGTTGGTGAACCATTTGATAATTACGAGAATGTATTGAAGTTTTTAAGGCTGGTAAACCATAAAGACGGCTTAAATATAGGTTACCGGCATATTTCGGTATCAACCTGCGGGCTGGTTCCTGAAATATTGAGGCTTTCAAAAGAAAATATTCCTATAACTCTTTCAATATCTCTGCATGCGCCAAATGACAGGGTTAGGGAAATATTAATGCCTATAAATAAAGTTTATTCTATTGACAAATTGGTTG
Organism: Bacillota bacterium; assembly: GCA_023441845.1. Lineage (GTDB taxonomy): Bacteria > Bacillota > Clostridia > Acetivibrionales > DSM-2933 > JAEZNF01. The sequence continues at coordinate 2,733 of JAEZNF010000351.1, forward strand.
AAGCATGTAAGATATATACAGAGGCAACTAGCAGAAGGATTACATTTGAGTATGCCATGATAGCGGGAGTCAATGATTCAAGGGAGAATGCCTCAGAGCTTTCCAGGAAGCTTAAAGGCATGCTTTGCCATGTGAATCTGATTCCTATTAACTCGGTAGACGGTACAGGTTTTACGAAAAGCAGCAGACAGCAGATAGAAATGTTCAGAAGTATTCTGGAGAAGTTTGGAATAGAGACTACTGTCAGAAGGGAACTGGGCAGCGATATAAGTGCTGCATGCGGACAGCTTAGGAGAAGTATGGGTGAGATGAAATCAAACACATTTAGTTGATTTTGATATATATACATATATATTATATAGAATAATATTTTTAACTGGGAGTGATATGGTGAGATTCGGGGTTAAAAGTGACAGGGGTAAGGTAAGAGAGATTAATGAGGATAGCTATAATGTTATTGCTGGTTATCCCGGTATACCCGTTACGTTTATTATTGCAGACGGAATGGGTGGGCATAATTCGGGTGAAATAGCCAGTAAAACGGCTGTTGACTATGTCAGCAATTATATACTTCAGTCTCCCGGAAGTTTTTTGGAATCGGAAGATTTGTCTCCCATTGTTAAAAAAGTTATGGAAGAAGCAAACACGGATGTTTATAAAAAATCGCTTGAGCATGAAGGTGACCGTGGAATGGGGACTACGCTCATTGTAACGGTTGTACATAATAAAAAACTTACAATTGGTCATGTTGGCGACAGTAGAGTATACATGATAAGGGATGACAGTATTTTGCGTTTAACGGAGGATCATTCGTTTATAGAAGAACTGGTAAAGAACGGTACATTAACCCGTGAGGAAGCTGAAAATCATCCCAACAAGAATTTAATAACAAGAGCGCTTGGTTGTTCCGATAGCATACAGGTTGATACTTATAAATATGATTTAAAAGACGATGATGTCTGTGTAGTTTGTACAGACGGGTTGACAAATA
>JAEZNF010000457.1 GCA_023441845.1 Bacillota bacterium
CAGTTAAAGAGTTCCTGTTCATATTTCATATACACCTCCTTGAATTTATCCCTTGCCCTGAAAAGTGTTACCTTTACAGTTGATTCGGAGCAACCCAGTATTTCCTTAATCTCTGTATAGGAAAAACCATAGTGGTCTTTGAGTATTATGATCATCTTGTAGCGCAGCGGCAGCCTGTTTAGCATATCCATAATATCAATCCTGTGTGACCGGTCAAAATCTGCTGTTTTGACATCATTCTCATATGTGTCGAAACTTTCAAGGGGGATTTTATTTTTCCTTAAATAATCGATAAAAACGTTATGTGCAGTTTTAATCAGCCATTTTATACTTATTGATGTTATTTTGCCGTTATATATGCTCAATAAAGCATTGTAGAAGGTTTCTTGGGTCAGGTCTTCTGCGAGACTGTCATTCCGGCATATATTCTTAAGGTAATAATATATCTTCCTGTTGTTTTCTTTATAGAGACTGTCAAATTCGACCACACATTCACCCCGTTTCATCGACATATAGTATAACGGAATTTCTGGTATGAATGTTACATTAAAGACAAAAAATGTACAATAGGTTTTAGTAATAGTTGCAAAAATGGCACTACGATTTTTGTGCGTGTTATTATGAAAATATGTCATCATACTCCCTCAGTAGAGTTCAAATTTTAAGAAGGATAATTTTATGCACAGTAGTTATTATCAACGCTTTAAGCAAAAAATCTTAAAAATAATTACAATTTTTAAGTCAAATACACTTCATACCATCAATGATATAATCTTGTTACAGGTTATTTTAAATAAAGTGTGTAAATTCGGGGAATTCCACATGGAAACGTGAACCGTTTGATAGTTGGATTGTCTCTTATATATAGTTATGGAGCTCCATAAATAAGTCAAGGAGATGATAAGATGAACCGGACAGACCAAAGAGAACTGGTAAATCGCTGCCAGCTGGGCGATTTGGACAGCTTTGAAAAATTATACTCATTATATAGACATAAGGCCATGGGTACAGCCTATTTGATTGGAGGCAGCAAAAGTATTGCGGAGGATATTGTTCAGGAGGCTTTTGTAATTTGCTATTATCAAATAAAGAAGCTGAAAGACCCTGGTGTTTTTAATGTGTGGTTTTATAGGACTCTTGTAAGAGTAGGATGGAGAATGGCTGCAAAGCATAAAAGTCATATAACTCTTGAGTCAGAGGAAAATAGTATTAACAGTTTCAGCTTTTCTGACAACGAATTTGCCGATGTTAGCAATGACCGGCTGCTTGTCCGGGATGCAGTAAAAAAACTTTCACAGCCGTTAAAAAACGTTGTCATTCTATACTACTACAATGAACTGACCACAAAGGAAATTGCAAAGATACTGGACTGCTTTCAGGGGACAGTCAAATCCAGACTGCACAAGGCTAGAAAGCTTTTGGAAAAAGAACTTGGGAATTCATTTAAGGATGATCAGGATTTATTAAATAATAGAAGGGAGTTTGGATTAAATGGGAAACAATATTGATAATATAGTAAAAGAAGCTTTGTTGGATGAAGTAAAAGAAATTTCCAATATGGAGGATATTTTTTACAGAATTGAAGGAGAAATAAAAACAGGGTCCGTTAAAGGAAGTAAAGACCGGAAACACGTTAATGCAGGGTTTGGTTTTAAAAGGTATTTCTCACTTGCAGCTTGCTTTTTACTGGTCTTGACCACGCTGGTATTTGCTTTTTCTGCTCAGGCAAGAACGCTGACTGTACAGGCAATTGCGTCGATAAAAACCATTTTTGTTCTTGAAAAAGTGGATAATAATCTGCAAGTGGTTGAAAAGCCTGCTGATGAAGCGCTTACTATACCAAGCGTAGCTAGAGTAACAGAAAGAAATGAGGAAGAAATCGGAATAAAATTGGGGTTTAAGGTTAGATTTCCTGAATCTTTGTGTGATTCCTACAAACTTGAACGTAGGTTTTTGGGTGTAGAGCTTAAAAAGCAATTGGATTATGAAACAAGTCTAAAAATTGAAAAGGAAATGTATGATGCAATAGAAGATGATAATGCTCTAAATAGGTTGAAACCGTATGGAGCAGCAAGGCATGCTTTTGTAAAATATTCAGAGGATGGCGGAGGATTTTTTGTATGTTTATCTCAAACACAGACAATGTCTGAAGTTGCCAATCGGTTTAATCCGGAGGTTAGCAAAAAAGTCAAAGTAGGCGAGTTGGATGGTATGTGGATAGAAGGCACTGTTCCCGTTTACCATGCTATATCGAGAAACGGTGGGCTTACGGCTGATATGTCTGTTGAACCGTTTATGGACAGGCAAAACTTTCTGATATGGGAAAAGGCTGGTGTCGTATACATCATTCCTGCGTATGAGGGCCGCACCTTTACTTTGAAAAATATGATTAAAATAGCCGAAGATTTTATGAAGTATAACTAAAGGCAGGGTACTTAAAATTAACTGCTTAATATAAGAAAACAAAAGCTTGGGACCATCAAGAGGCCCAAGCTTTTGAACGAATTTTTCTTCGGGAAATGGCTGCTAATAAAAGGAATGGTGCCGTCGAGGCATACTTGCCTTTTGGCTGAATTTCCATTTGGAAAGTGACCGCAATCAAAAGAAGGGGTAGCGTAGCCGCCCCTTCATACTTAATTTTTAATTTATATTATAATTCAAAAAGATGCCTATGTTAACGGTTTTCAAATATATTGGCAATTCCGCCTAAAACTGAACCTTCATCCCTGTTTCTCGATGTGGAGTTGGAGAGTACCCTTCCAGCCAGCCTGCTGAACGGAAGTGATTGCAGCCATACAGTTCCTGGGCCATTCAGTGTGGCAAGGAACAGACCTTCGCCACCGAAGATTGCCGATTTAATACCTCTTGCAAGCTGAATATCATAGCGGACAGTTCTTGTCATGGCAACAAGACAGCCTGTATCTACTCTAAGCATTTCACCGGGACGCAGCTCTTTTCTTACAATGGTTCCTCCGGCATGTACAAACGCCAGGCCGTCTCCCTCAAGCTTCTGCATTATAAACCCTTCACCGCCGAACAAACCTACACCGATTTTCTTATTAAATGCGATTCCTACAGATACACCTTTAGCGGCACAGAGGAAAGAGTCCTTCTGACAAATGAGCTCCTGATTATACAGCTTTAAGTCCATAGGAATGATTTTGCCGGGATAAGGGGATGCAAAGGAAACTTTTTGTTTTATGGTGCCGTAATTGGTGAATATGGTCATAAAAAGGCTCTCACCTGTAATAAGCCTTTTTCCTGCGCCGAGAAATTTACCCATAAGGCCCTCGGCATTGCTTTTGTCGGACCCGTCACCAAAAATGGTTTCCATCTGAATAGCGCTGTCCATATACATCATTGCGCCTGCTTCGGCTATAACACTTTCCTGGGGATCAAGTTCTATTTCAACCAACTGCATTTCACTACCAATAATCTGAAAATCAATTACATCACTTCTTTGCATCAAGTATCACCATTCCTTTCAATATCGTTTTTTATATTAAGAGTATATCAACATTTATGTTGTTTGTATAACATGATTTTGCGTTCATGAATGAAGGTATATATATATGCTTCAAGCTGTTTATATGCTTTTTATATGGAATATTCAGATTTTTGTAAGATATGATTGACAAAAAATGCAGGATGGTATATGATTTGCATAAGGTGCGTTATTCGTGATTGACATACAAAACTATGGGGTCAGGTGTTATTTATCTAATTTAATAATTTATATCGTGTTGTTGAGTAGAAGGGGGAATTATATTATGAAAAAAATAGTTATTCTGCTTAGTGTACTTCTCGTATTCATTATTTCTTTACAAGGGATGTCCACTTATGCAAGCCAGGAAAGTGTTTTGTCGGAAGAAACTTCAAAGGATTCAAAGATTGCAGCAACACCAACACCGGTTCCAATAAATACGCCAACTCCTTTAATTGTAACTATGAGTTTGACTCTACGCGGCAATGATGACGTTGGTGGAACAGGAGACGGTATTGTGAGTGTTTCGCCGATAACACTGGATATGAAAAAAGATTTTTATGCCGGGTATGGTGATAGAACCTATTCATTAAGATTTCTTGCCGGTACTCAAGTGAGCTTTACTTATAGTGTAACGGGAAGAGCAGGATTTCAAGGCTGGAATGACTATGATAGCAGGGAAAATCCTATTATTATAGTTGTCAAGGGTAGCGAAAACTTAGTAGCTGATTTTTATGCACCAGATCCAACTCCTACTCCATCCCGTTGTGAAGTAATGGGGAATGTAAAACCTGATTTGTCCAGTCAAAGTCCTGTTGTAAGTTCTGGGTTTATGGTGAAAGTTGGAAGTTCATATCAGACGACAACGGATGATACCGGGTATTTTTTAATAAACGGAATTGTGTGCGGAGTATATGATATAGAAATTTCAAAGCCGGCTTATCTTAGAAGAATATTAAAAGGTTGTAGTTTGCGCTCTGATGTATCATTTGGAGTAATGACCATGTGGGCAGGAGATGTTAACCAGGATGGATCGATTAACATGTCAGACATAATAAAAATTTCTTCAGCTTTTAATAAAAGCCAAGGCGATCCTGCTTTTGTTGGAGATTGTGATTTGGATAAGAATGGTGCGATAAATTTATCTGATATTATGATTACTGCAAAACACTTTAATAAAACTTCTGGGGATTATGAGGCAATCTAAAACTAACTTGAATGAAGAAACAAAAACAGTTTTGGTGCAAAAATATTTTCATATAAAATAAATAACTATTAAAAGGGGGGATTTATTATGAAAACAAAGAATATACTGTATTATTCTCTGTTTGCAGCTGTTTTGTGCTTAACACTTGTTGGAATATGTTCCGTTTGTAATGCCTCACCGCAGGATATAAACAGCACGGCGGCAATACCTGCCACTCCAATACCTGCCACTCCAATACCTGTACAGGTTTCATCATCTCCTGACATTACTGCTTTTGTATCGCACATTAACTATAAGACGGCTGTATTGAACTGCAACATACCGGAGATTTTAAGGGGTTCGGAGTTTGCTGTCACATATGAATATTGGACAAAAGATGACAAGACTGATATTGTCAGAACTAATGAATACAGAACTTATAATAAAGATAATTTTGCAGCAGTTGACAGCTATGAGATGTTCAAAATAAAGGTGAGTACAAAGTATTATTTCAGGGCTATCCTGACTATTAAAAAAAGTGATTTTATAAAAACTACAGACACCTTATATAGCAAGGTAGTTACTTTCCAAAGCAATTCCTATCCAACTGCCCCTCCGGATAATAAAGAGATTTACGGTTATGTGGCACCTGATTCCAAAATGGGAAGAGGTGGATTTAAAGTATCTATAAATGGCGGTGCCATTGAGCTTACAACAGACTATGACGGATATTTCAGTGTGGATACTTCTTATTGCAATACAGTCTTTTACAATATCAAAATAAGCAAGCCGGGGTATATTGAAAGAAATATTGATATCGGCTACTTGTGGAATTCCATTAAAAGAGAAGTCAATACTAGCCAGAACGGTGCCTACACATTAATGATGACAGGAGATTTGAACAGTGATGGAGCGGTCAATATGACCGATATTATACAGATGGCCCGAAGCTTTAATTCAAAAAAAGGCAGTGAAGGTTATGATGAGGTTGTAGACTTTAATAGAGATGGGGCAGTAAACATGACTGATATAATGATTACTGCAAATAACTTTAACAAGACAGGCAGAGATTATTCTACTGCCATACAAATTCCTTATATCGAGTTGAGGAGTCCTGAAAAACATGTATACGGTGCTGGTCGTTATAATGAAAATAATCCTTTGACGTTCAAACTATATGGAAGTAATTTGAAGAATATAAGCGGATACAAAATTAATATAAACTACAACTCAAATGTAATAGAAGTGATTGACAGCAGTCTTAATAACACCGAAAGTGATGATGTTTTACTGGTTAACCCCTTGTATAGCCCTGTATTGTCGGCAAATAGCGATAGGCAAAATGGTACTATTGCCATAAGCAAATCATATACTAATATCACTGAATATAAAAACTCCGGGGTGGGGGAATCGACAGGCAAGATAGCATCCATTAATTTTAAATGCGGAAGATCTCCCAATTCTATTGATTGTATAAAAATAGCCGTAACACCGGA